>JAIQEZ010000226.1 GCA_020073545.1 Terriglobia bacterium
GATGCGGATGACGAAACTGCTGGGGGCGAACGCCTGAACGCCCTCCCGAAGCGTTACGGTCCGATCCAGAAAGCCGCAAGAACCCACAGAGTAAGGTGGGCGGGAGGGGTTCCGAACCGGCGCCCCTTCGGCTCCATCGCCGACTGGAGGTGCGGATTTTTTTGTTAACTGCCATTTTTCAGCGACCTGCTAGGTCTGAAGTGCTTGTGGGGGCAGCAAGGCAACGTCCCGGCGACCCCCCTGTGGCTTCCGGTCCTGACGCGCGTGAGTGACATTCGCGCGCTCCCTGCCAAACAAGCGAACCTCGGCTACCCGGTCCGATTGCGGGCCGTGGTCACCTATTACGGTGGGCCAGGGTGGGAGTTTTTTGTTCAGGATTCCACGGGCGGCATCTACGTCGTAGGGCCCGAGGCGGATCTCCATCTCGAACCGGGCCAACTCGTGGAAGTTAAGGGACTCACCGGTCACGGGTCGTTTGCGAACGAGATCGAGAAAGCGGCAATCCACATCCTAGGCCGTGCCCCCCTGCCGCAGCCGCAACGACCTCGCTATGAACAATTAGCTTTGGGGCAGGCGGACAGCCAATGGGTTGAACTCGAAGGCATCGTCCATTCCACGCATATCGATTCGGACTCGGAGAACCTTGTGCTATCTGTCGCGGTCGGATCAGGCCGGGTCAGGGTGCAGGTTCGACGTTACCCAGAGAGCGCGCAAGTGGAATTGATTGATTCTAAAATCCTGATCCGCGGCGCCAGCGGTGGCATCTTCAATCAAAAACAGCAGTTGGTAGGCGTTGTCATCCACGTTCCAGATTTCACCTTTGTCCGAGTAAAGGAACGGAGCCCGCTCACGGCGGAGGCTCCGCCATTGGAATCTATCGGCAAGCTCATGCGCCTGAGCCCGGGAACCACCTCGGGCCATCGCTTGAAAGTCCGTGGGGTGGTCACGCTGCAGCGGCCTTTCCGCTCGCTATACATCATGGACGCTACGGACAGCCTCCTGGTGGAAACGAACCAGCCGACCGCGGTCCGGCCGGGCGACACCGTTGAAGTATTGGGTTTCCCGGCGGTGGGTAAGGGTTCACGCAGACTCGAGGATGCCGTATTCCGCAAGAACGGCAGCGGTCCACCGCCCGTGCCGGTTGACATCGCAGCGACAGAGGCGTTGCAGGGGAACCACGACAGCTCCCTGGTGCGGCTGGAGGGTCGGGTGTTCGACCTAGCCTCAGAAGGCGGCTTGCCGGCGCTGGTTCTCCAATCGGACGGGGTGGCCTTTCAGGCTCGGATTCTAGGCTCTGACGCGCAGCCGGTGCTTACGCCGCTGAAGCGGGGCAGCCGCGTTCGGGCCACAGGGATTTGTGAGGTGCAATCGGACGAAAACGGGACACCCCAGGCGTTTCAGTTGCTGGTCCACTCATCGGCGGACGTGGTGCTGCTGGAGAAGACTTCCCCTTGGAACCTGGAACAGGTGGGCTGGGTGCTGGGGTTGATGGCCGCGGTGGTGCTCGTCACGGCGGCCTGGGCGGTGATCCTGCGGCGGCAAGTGCGGGTCAAGACGGAGGAGATTCGCGAATGGCTGCGGCGCGAGGCAGCCCTGAAGGAACGCTACCGAGACCTGCTCGAAAACGCCATCGACATCGTTTATACCCGCGACTTCAAGGGGAACTTCACCTCCTGGAACAACACGGCGGAACAGGTCCTCGGCTATGCGCGGGCAGAAGCCCTGCACATGAACATTGCGCAAATCGTTGCACCCGAATACCAGGATCTCCTGCGCCAGGCCCTCATCAGCACCGCCGAGGGACAACCGTTTGAAGACGTTGAAGTCGAGCTGACCACGAAGTACGGCGCCCGGCTCTCCGTGGATATTCGCACGCGGTTGATCTCCGAGCACGGCAAGCCTGTGGGCGTGCAGGGCGTCGCCCGTAACGTGACGGAGCGGAAGCGGGTGGAGCAGCAGCTTCGCCTGCAGGCGGCCGCTCTGGAGGCAGCAGCCAGCGGCATCGTCATTACCGACCCTAAGGGCGCCATCCATTGGGTCAATCCTGCCTTCACGGCCTTGTCCGGCTACGGTCTGGCGGAGGTCGTGGGCAAGAATCCGCGCCTGCTCAAGTCGGGGAAGCACAGCCCGGAGTTCTACCGGGACATGTGGGACACGATTCTCTCGGGCCGGGTTTGGCGAGGCGAAATTGTTAACCGTCGCAAGGACGGAACGCTTTACACCGAAGAATTGACGATCACGCCGGTTCGCAGCAGAGCCGGCAAGACTACGCACATCGTGGCCATCGCGCAGGACATCACCCTCCGCAAGCAGGCCGAGGAAGCCCGGGCGCAATTGGCGGCCATCGTGGAATCTTCCGACGAGGCCATTATCAGCGTCGCGCTCGAGGGTCATATCTTGAGCTGGAACGAGGGGGCCGTGCGGCTGTTCGGCTACGCGGCGGAAGAGATCGCGGGGAGGGAGGTCGCAATCCTGGTGCCGCCGGACCATGCTAGCGACCTAAAGCGTTTTCCCGAGCTCCTACAGTGCGGGGAAAAGGTTTCTCGGTTCGAGACGGTGTGGACACGCAAGGATGGCAGCAGGAGGGACGTGCTGGTCAGCATTTCGCCCATATGCGACGAGCACGGAAAGGTGGTCAGCGCTTCGGCGATTGTCCGCGATATCACCGAGCACAAGCGTGCGGAGGAAGCCCTCCAGGAAAGTGAAGAACGCTTCCGAAGCCTCTTCGAAAACGCCACCGTCGGCATCTATCGCACGACTTCCGAGGGCCGCATCCTGATAGCGAATCCCGCCTTGATCAGGATGCTGGGGTATGAGGATTTTGCGGGACTGGCCGCACGCAACCTTGAGGAGCAAGGGTTCGAACCGAGCTATCCTCGGCGGGTATTTCGCGAACACTTGGAGAAGGATGGTGAAGTCAAGGGTTTGGAAGCGGCTTGGACAAGGCGGGACGGATCGCTGTTCTTTGTGCGGGAGAGCGGGCGCGTGGTACGGGGAGAATCCGGAAAGGTGTTGTACTACGACGGAATCGTGGAAGACATCACGGAGCGCAAGCGGGCGGAGAAGGCCCTGCAGGAAAGCCAGGAGAGATACCGCGATCTCGTGGGGTCTTCAAACGACTGGGTTTGGCAAGTGGACAAAAACGGGATTTATACGTATGTGGGTCCACAGTGTCGGGAGTTGCTGGGCTACGAGCCCGAAGAAATTATCGGTAAGACGCCGTTCGATCTGATGCCGCCGGAGGAACAGCAGCGCGTAGGCAAAGCTTTTGGTGCGATTGCCGCTCGGCGGGCGTCATTCCGAGCGCTTGAAAATAGGAACCTGCACAAGGATGGGCATCTCGTTATTTTTGAGACCAACGGCACCCCGGTGATCGATGAAAGGGGGATCTTCCGCGGCTATCGAGGAATGGACCGCGACATCACCGAGCGCAAGCGGGCGGAAGCGGCGCTGATCGAGGAAAGGCAGTTGCTCCACACCCTCATGGACAATCTCCCCGATGTGATCTACTTCAAGGATCGGGAGAGCCGCTTCACCCGGATCAACAAGGCGCACGCCAAAGTGTTTGGGCTGAGCGACCCTGCCCAAGCGATCGGCAAGACCGACTTCGACTTCTTTACCGACGAACACGCGCAACAAGCCTTTGCCGACGAGCAGGAAATCATCAGAACGGGCCAGCCGATTCTGGCCAAAGAGG
>JAIQEZ010000227.1 GCA_020073545.1 Terriglobia bacterium
GCAACCTATGGCGGCGTTCCAAACCCTGCTGGGACTCGGGACCAAGCACAAGTCCACGACCTATAAGGAGATGCGAACCAGGCGGACCGTTCCAAGCCGCCCAGCCAAGACTGACCCCAACATATTGGGGCTTGCTGAAACAACCGGATAAGCATGAGGCGACTAACGAGGACCTATTCCCTCGAACGCCGTATCCATCCGCCCACGGGTGCGAGAGGCGTGCGAAAAAGCTGTCGGGACGTTTCCGGCAAAAGGCTATGTTAGTTTGCCACAGGCACTCGGATCCCCGCACTGCGGAGTGCGTGGCAACCTATCGGTTTTGGCATACGTCCTCAGGATATTAACCGGAGTTTCCATTTTCAATTTTCGACCGACAGATAACCTACACGCGAGCATATCTGAGTGGGGATTCACTCTCTGTGGCAAGTATCGTTTCTGCGCGGCCAGCGTGCTCACGCGGTCGAACTTTCGAAGGCATTCTGGCCCTCGTCCACACACCTGGGGCGGATAAATTCCAAGCGGGGCCGAAGACGTGAGTGCGCACGCGGAGTCCGGGACTCGATGACAGCGAGCCTGCCGGCCCCTGAGACTCCTGGCCGCCGGAGTCGAGCGCCCAGCCATCCGCGAATGCCCAAAAGGCTGATGTCCCTGCTGACTGCTCAGGACCAAAGGCTGGCGACGGCTTTCTAAGCCGCGGGCTGAAAATGCTGAAGGAGCCAGAAGCACAAAGCTGCGAAGGCGCCGGAAATGGGGATGGTCAGGATCCAGGCCCAGACAATTGTTCTGGCCACTCCCCAGTGGACGGCGGTGAAGCGTTGCACGCTTCCCACACCCATGATCCCCCCGGCAATGGTGTGAGTGGTGGAGACCGGGATGCCCGCCAGGGCCGCGCCCAGAATGCTGATGGCGGCGGCGGTTTCGGCGCAGAAGCCGCCCACGGGCCTCAGCTTGGTGATTTTCATTCCCATCGTCTTCACAATCCGCCACCCCCCCGCCAGGGTTCCCAGGCCGATGGCCGCGTGCGCCATCAGCACCACCCAGAACGGAATGAAGAAGCGCTCCAGAATCCCAGCGGTGTACAGGACGCTCGCGATGATTCCCATGGTCTTCTGAGCATCGTTGGTGCCGTGTCCAAAGCTATAGGCCGCCGCGGAAAGCAACTGGAGCTTGCGAAAGTGTTTGTCGACTTGAAAAGGGGCCGCGTGACGGAAAATCCAGTAAACCGCGATCATCAGAGCTGCGGCCACCACCAGGCCGATGAGCGGCGAGAGGAAGATGAAGAGGAGGGTCTTGGTCCATCCCCCAACAATGATCGCGCCCCACCCCGCCTTGGCTACGGCGGCTCCGGCGTATCCGCCGATCAGCGCGTGAGAGGAGCTGATAGGCAACCCGAAAAGCCAGGTGAGGAGATTCCAGAAGATGGCGCCGAAGAGCCCAGCCAGGATGACGTAAAGGTTGACATGCTTCAAATCGATCATCCCTTTGCCGACGGTGTTGGCCACCGCCGTGCCAAAAGTGAACGCGGCCACAAAATTGAAAAAGGCGGCCCAGATTACGGCCACGCGCGGTGAAAGGACGCGCGTCGAAACCACGGTAGCGATGGAATTGGCCGCGTCATGAAATCCGTTCAGAAAGTCAAACGCCAAAGCGACGCAGATGATGAGGATGGCAAACCAGAACATAAGCCTCGTTTCGCGACTCTTCCCCCTCTGACTCGCATTCTCCTGCCCGGCGGAGACGGCGGGGGGGCGGCCTTAGTGGTCATCGCTCTTCGGAAATCCTTCCATCAAATCCAGGAGGAATCCCATGTGCGCATCCTGCCGGTCGCTTAACACCATGTGGACAACGAGGGGCACCAGCGCCAAGAGAATCGCGAGCGCGAGCATAGTCTCCGAGCTTTTAAGTACACCTGAGGCCATTTTCAGCCTCAAGGCTGGCACCTCGTTGTTAAGGGATGGTTACAAGAGAGTGAAGTCCGGATGAAGCCTGTGGTTTCAATGCGCCCAAGCAAAACAAAACATGCGGTTTAGCACAAACCCGGAACGACGCACCTCTCAAACTGGTGACTGGGCAGGGAATCCGGGATTCCGCGTACGTGGACGCGGGCTTTCCGGCTTGCCTAACCCGTTGGTGATGGTAGGCCCGCAACTCTGGACAGCATGATTGCGAAGAGCCGCTTCGTCAGATGACTCTCTGCTAAAATCAGCCAATAATAGCGAGCATGTGTGATCAGCCGCCCGCCGGTCATCACTAGTCGCCGCTGCAAGGTCGTTCGTGGTCACCGATCCGATTTCTGTGCCGAAGCCCGCATTGCGAAAGTTTGGGGTGGAATGGCACCGGTTGGGATCGATCGTGAGTAACCCCGTGGGTTAGAGCGAAGTCGCCCAACTCCTGTGTCGTCGCCCACTCGGAAACAATCGGCAGCAGTCACTCAACGAAGAACTACAGCCAGTTTCTCGTACAATCGGAAACCGGGCAAATTCCCTAGGGGGAACATGGCGGACGTGTGGCAGTAGCAGGCCCGACACATGGAGCAACGGTCGAGAAAACCGTGGCCCTCCTGCCTTTCGATTTCCTAAACCGTGGGTCGGAGGTTCGAATCCCTCCACGCGTGCGGTGTCTTTCACTGACTGACTCCACAGGGACAAACTGAGGCGTACTGAGAAATTCTTTGTGTTTAAGAAGGCGAGCTAAGCTGGCAGGAGTCCCTTTTGATTCGGTGGAAAACGGTGTCCTCCCCCCTCGAAGGCGAGACGCAGAGACTCAGTTCTCGAGTCAGCGCCGCACACTTTGTTGCATGGCAATTTCGCTCTGGCCGAGGGCACTTTTACCGTTCAACACACTGAACTTGCCTGCCGGCAAGCCTCCCTTTGTCCACGATCCTGAGTCCAAAGGGCCGTCAGCTCACACCTCAATGGCAGGCGGCTTGCCTGGACTGGGGTGAATTCTTCCTTAGAATCCGCAACACACAACTGTCGTTTCCAAGAACTACGTTCCCATCGACTCTGTGGAAGTTTCCGGCTCTGAGCCGACAAAAGAAGAGGAATCTAATAATAGCTCGGGCGGCTGAGATGTAGCCTTCACATCTTCGCTGGTCCAGATTTCCTGCGGACGACATGTGTGTGACTGGTACCATCGTACTATTGCCAGAGCACGTGAGTGCTATTACCTTGGTGCAGGAGAAGTTGAACCCTTGGTGCACGAGGACCACGCGGATGGACAAGAAATTTTACACATTCTTGGTCTTCCCTGGTGCCCACGGAAAACTCCATAAGCTCCGTCTTCCCTTTTATGTCGTGCACCTGGTGCTGGCGTTCAGCGTCGTGGGAATCATGACGATGGCAGCGCTGGCCAACAGTTATGCCAGGATGCTGCTGAAAGTCTCAAACTACAACAGTCTGAGGACCGAACGTGAAGCCCTGAAGACGCAGAACAGAACTCTGGAAAACGTCGTAACCAAAACCAATGCCGAGTTGGGCTCCCTGCAGTCTTTGGCGGCGGAAGTGGCTTTGACCTATGGATTCGGCCACGCGCACCGCCTGCGGTTCCCGGAGGCGGCACTGGCTCTCGCCACCCAGACCAACTCCACGGTGGAGTCGAGCTATCAGGCCTCCCTTTATGCGTTCAACTTGATCAGGCGTATCTCTTTGAACCCTACCGGGGACGCCGTGGCGATGGG
>JAIQEZ010000228.1 GCA_020073545.1 Terriglobia bacterium
GGTGCCGAAAGCGGCGGTGCGGGAGTTTCACTCCCGGGTGCGACTCCTGCGCGATGGACGTGTCGCAGAGGAGCGGTAGAATGGGGTGGTAAAAAGGCGAAGTCGAGATCTCGATCTGACCCCGCTCCGCAGCCTGGCGATATTCTTCAAGCGCGGCATTAAATAACTCGACTTCTTTCCTCCGCACGATGGCCTTATCGTCCTCGGAATAGCCCCGCTCTTTCTTCACCAGGCGCATGACTTCCGGGTCGCCGGCCAGATAGATCTCGTCGAACCACGCGACCTGCGAAAGTACCTGGAGGTCGAGCAGCTCTTGCGGCGTGAACAGCTTGGCGGCGGTGGCCAAGTCGGACTTGCGAGATTTTTCCGCCAGCTCTCGAAAGCGCGGGTAGCGGTTGAGAAGGTTGTCGCGGTTGATCTGGAAGGCGGAATCCACAAATGCCTCCCGATCTGCCGCGGTCATTTCTGCGGCGGGTTTGAAAGCCAACTCGTACGCGGGTTCGCGCGCCGTATCGCGGGCGTAGTCTTCAATCTGCAGGACCAGCGACGGGACCAGATTGAAAGTGGCGTGGACGGAAGGGAAATCGCGCATTACGCCCACCATGCCGTAATAGTCCTTGAGGGCGTGCAGGCGCACCCAGGGCATGGTGTAAACCCCCTCCGCCAAGTCCTTGTAGAAGGGCTGGTGCATGTGCCAAAGGAGCATCAGATAAGTCTGGGGCATGAGGTTAGAAGCCAATTCCTTTACGGTGTCGAAAACGGTGTGTTAGCATGAGGTGAGGTGGTGTGCTTGGCGACCCGCGAGAAAGCCCCGGGTGTCGCGCCCCGCAGTCGAGGCTATGCGCATACTGACCCGCTACATTCTGAAAGAGGTTTTCTCCCACTCCCTGCTCGGGCTGTTGGTCTTCACCTTTGTTATTTTCATTCGTCATCTGGGACATCTGCTGGAACTGGTGGTGCGTCACAATCTGCCTCTGGGAGCCATGGGCACGCTGTTCATCCTGCCCGTGCCCGGCATCCTGGTGCTGACCATCCCCATGGCGGTGCTGGTCGGGACGCTCATCGGGCTGAGCCGCATGGCGGCTGACGGCGAGGTCATCGCGGCCCGCGCTTCGGGGATCGGGCTCCCCTGCTTTGTGCGGCCGGTCATGATGCTGGCGCTGGCGGGTTGGGCTGTGGCCCTGTGGATGAGCTTGTTTCTCGCCCCCCAGGCCGCGCGTCAATTGGACCGCATGGAAACGGGGCTAAAGGCCAGCCAAATGCCTTACGAGATTCAGCCGCGCGTCTTTATCGAGCAAATCCCGAACCTGTTGCTTTATCTGGAGGACGTGACCGGCTCCCGGTCCACGTGGCGCGGCGTCTTTATTGCGGACACCACTCAGCGCGATCAACTCAAGGTAACGTTAGCGGAAAGCGGAGTGCTTGTCAACGAACCCTCCCGCAACCGCTTTGTGCTTCACCTCGAGCAGGGGACGACGCACGAATTCGACCCGCAGCATCCGGAAGAATACTCCATCGCTTCCTTCACCGGCACGGAAACCCCCATCCCCATCGATCAAGGGGGTACGGGCGCGGCGGCGCGGCACTCGCCACCCTTCCTGAACACTACCCAGCTCTGGCAGCTCACCCACCAGCCCTCGGAACGACAAGCCGCCCTGGTGGAGCTTCACTACCGTTTCGCACTCCCCGTGGCGGCCCTGGTTCTGGCACTGGTCGGCATCCCGCTGGGGCTCTCGACGCGCAAAGGCGGCAAATCCATGGGGCTGATGCTCACCATCCTCCTGGTGTTCATTTACTACATCCTTATGGCCTTCGGCCTGAGCTTCGCCAAACAGGGCCGGGTGCCGCCGGTCCTCGGCCTCTGGCTCGCCAACTTCCTGTTCGGCCTGGCGGGAATCATGATGTTGGCGCACCTGCGTCGCGTGCACACGCGTTTGCAGTTTCTCCAAGACGGGTTCGCGGACCTCATGAGACGCTGGCAGCAATGGCGAGCTCGCCGGCGGCAGGCGCCAGGATCTGTCCCACCCCTGCAGTCGCGCCAAGTGGGCGGGCGGTTCCTGCAGATTCTCGATATCTATGTGATCCAAGGGTGGGTGTTCTATTTTCTGATTCTGCTCGTCGCCTTCAGCGGCGTGTACGTTATCTTCGACTTTTTTCAGATTCTGGGCGACATCGTTCGCTCCCAGGCTCCGGCCCGCGTGGTCGTCGACTACTATCGCTTCCTCCTGCCCCAGGTCGTCTACCTGATGCTACCGCTTAGCATCCTGGTGGCCACGCTCGTCAACTTCGGGTTGCTGACCAAAACCAATCAGGTCACCGCGATGAAGTCGGTGGGCATCAGCCTCTTTCGGGTGTCGGTTCCCGTGCTGGCCGTGGCCGCCCTTCTCAGCCTGGGAATGTTTGTGTTTGAAGACGACGTGCTGCCCGAAACCAACCAGCGCCAGAACGCCTTGCGCAATCAAATCAAGGGCAAGCCGGCCCAGACCTTCTACCGCCCCGACCGCCAGTGGATTTTCGGGGAATCCAACCGCATCTATAACTACAAGTTCTTCGACCCCGACCAGAATGTTTTCGCCAACCTCTCGATTTTCGAATTCGACCCGACGACGTTCCGCATGACGCGCCGCATTCATGCGGCTCGTGCCTTTTGGGAAGCGCCGATTCACGGTTGGATCCTGGAAAAGGGGTGGTCGCGGGACTTCAATGGCGATCGCGTCACCAACTACCTGCCCTTTTCCGTCGCCACTTTCCGCGAGCTGACTGAAGAACCCAGCTACTTCAAGAAGGAAGTCAAGCCCTCGGAACAGATGAGCGCGCTCGAGCTGCGCCGCTATATTGCCGACCTCAGCCAGAGCGGCTTTGACGTCGTCCGGCTTTCCGTGCAGTTCTACCGCAAGTTCTCCTTCCCCCTCATCGCTTTCGTGGTCACCCTGATCGGAATTCCCTTCTCGTTCACGATGGGAAGCAAGGGGGCACTCACGGGCATCGCGCTGAGCATCGGCATCGCGATCGTTTATTGGTCAACCTCCGGCCTTTTTGAGGCCATGGGCAATTTGAGCCAGCTTCCCCCCGTCATGGCCGCTTGGTCGCCGGATATCCTCTTTGGCTTGGCCGGAACCTACCTCCTCCTGCGCGTCAAGACCTGAGGTACAGTGGAAGAGGGGCTGGTCGTTCGGGTTCAGGACTGCCGATGGTCGGACGTGAACGAGTGTTCCGGCATGACTGCGGCGCAACCCATGCGCCGCTGCGGGTTGACGATTGCCAGTTTGCCCTTGGATTCGAAGGCGCGTATGTGGGAAGAACCGAGGACCTCAAACACGGCAGTTTGCACTCCGCTTGTTCGGTTCCGTCTCGGATGTTCGTTCGCGTGCCGATATCGAGAATCTGATTGCGGAGAGTATCATAAGATGAAGATTTGGCGGAAGCGAAACGTCTCTGCTGCCTTGGTTATAGCAGTGCTTCTAGTCCCTAGGGAGACCCCCCGGCTCTGCCGGGGAGGCAGTAGAAGTTTGACAAATACCGGAGTCCATCGGGGAAACTCCTTAACGTGAGCCGCCAAAGCACACGAAAAGGAGCTCCACGATGGACGAAAAGGAAAGCCTAAACCATACGAAGTGGGAGTGCAAATATCATGTAGTCTTCATCCCAAAGTGTCGAAGGAAGACTTTGTAC
>JAIQEZ010000106.1 GCA_020073545.1 Terriglobia bacterium
GAACTCTTGAAGCCCGGCGGCGCGCTGCTGGTGGTCGGAATCCCGGAAGTTGACCGCGTGAGCTTTGACATTAATCTGCTGCGCCGGCACGAGCTGCGCATTTTGAACGTGCGCCGCCAGAACGAATGCGTGGCGCCGGCCATTGACCTCGTTGCGAGCGGCCGCGCTGACGTCCGCCCGCTGGTTACCCACCATTTTCGGTTGGAGGAAACTCCGCAGGCCTTCGAACTCGTCTCCACGCGGCGCGACGGCGTGTTAAAGGCCATCATCCGCATCTCGCCGGAAGAACAAGTCTGAGGTCCGGAGTCCGAAGTCCGGGGTCAAGAGGCAAAGGACTGTTGAAGAAGTCGAGCGTCGAGGGTCGAAAGTTGAAGGCTCTATTTCAGCGGGAGGAGCTAAGTGCTGGAAGTCCAAAGCTGCACACTCGACGCCCCTGACCATACATAAACAACGGACCACGGGCAACTGACAACTGACAACTGACACAGGAGGTCTCAATGGAGAGCTTCAAGATGAGTCGTCGGGATTTCCATAAGTCGGCCGCGCTGGGCGTCGCCAGTCTGGCGATGTCGGCAGGGCCGGCGGTCCGCAACATTCTGGGCGCGAACGAACGCCTGCGCATTGGGTTGATCGGTGCGGGGGGAATGGGGCAGGCGAACGTGCGTGATTTCCTACGCACCGGTCAAGTGGATTGCCTGGCCGTTGCGGATCCCTACGAGCCGAACCTGGACGCTGCCGTGGTGCTCACGAACGGCGCGGCCAAGCGCTACAAGGACTTTCGCGAAATCCTGGATCGCAAAGACATCGATGCCGTAGTGATTGCCGCGCCGGATCACTGGCACGCCGTTCCCATGATCATGGCGTGCGATGCGGGCAAGGATGTTTACGTGGAGAAGCCTCTCTCCCACACGCTCGCGGAGGGTCGCCGCATGGTGGAAGCTGCGGCGCGTTCCAAGCGCGTAGTGCAGGTGGGAACCCAACAGCGTTCTGGCGAGCACTTCCAGAAAGCCGTGGAGCTGGTGCGCAGCGGCAAGATCGGCAAGGTGACGCTGGCCGAAACATGGATCCACGGCAACCAGTACCCGGAGGGCATCGACACCCCGCTGGACACGGACGCTCCGCCCTGGTTTGACTACGACCTGTGGCTGGGGCCCGCGCCTTATCGGCCTTACAACCGGAATCGCACGCTCTATAACTTCCGGTGGTTCTGGGATTATTCCGGCGGAATCCTGACGGATTGGGGCACGCATCTGCTTGACGTGGTGCACTGGGCGATGGGGGTGGAGGCGCCACGCACAATCCAAGCCACGGGTGGGAAGTTCCTGCTCGACGATAATCGCGAGACGCCCGACACGCTGGAAGTGGTTTACGAGTATCCCGCCTCGCCGGCCAGCGGGAAGGAATTCTTGGTGCGCTTCTCGAATCGCGTCACCAATGGCCACGGGCCCGACGGCCACACCTACGGGATCCAGTTCTACGGCACGGATGGTACCCTGTTTATCGATCGCAGCGGATACACGCTATGGCCGGAGCCCGCGCGCGTGGGTCCGGAGCGCGTGGCAACCTCCAGCGTGATCAAGGGCGAAGGCTCGGCCCAGCACTATCCCCATGTGCTCAACTTTCTCGACTGCGTGCGCTCTCGGCAGAAGACGAATTCGGAGGTGGAAACCACGCATCGCTCAACCAGCGCGGGCCTGCTGGGGGTAATCTCCTACAAGCTGGGACGGAAGCTTGCCTGGGACGCCGAGCGCGAGGAGTTCCCCGGTGACGCGGAAGCGAACAAATTGCTGAGCAAGGAATACCGGAAGCCTTGGAGGCTGACGTAATCGCGCGACGAGGTCGGGGAAGAAGATATGGTCCAGCCAAGGTCAAGTCTGTTCCTGTGAGAAAGCGCGGACTACGAGACGCCGCCTTGTCAAGATGCAGGGTGCGTGGAAGCAAATGGTGCGATTTCTTCCTTAGACCGATGCCGAGATTTCCGACAGAAGGGCGTAGGGGCTAGCTGCCGCAGGAGAGAAAGGGCGGGCTCCCGAGTTGGCCGGTTTACCAGGTGGGTAAGACGGAATGCATCGTCGAGCAGTCAGTCAATAGGATAAGCCCGCGCGGCGTGTTTATTATTAGAACGACAACACCCCCAAGACTCCCCTAATGTTCGGGGGAGTGAACACGTCGGATTCGGAGACGGACTCGTAACAGGTTTATGGATAATGACTTATATCCCACCCAAGGAAGAAGATGACAAGCCCGGGAGCGGGTCGCGGCTTTCCCCAAAAATTAGATTCGTCTGAAAATAACCCTTGACAAGACCTTTTACCCAAATATAATCTATCCACGAAAATGAAAGACTAGGTGAGGATTGTATCTTGGGGTGCGGGAGTCGCACAGGCGCCCGGCCCAAAAAGGAGTAACAAAGATGTTAACGAAAAATGTGGCTCTGCGAGTCATCCTTTTAACACTCCTTCTAGGGATGGTAGCATCCGTGCCGGTTCTGGCCGGTTCAGCCGTGATCGGTTCAGTGGCCGGCAGCATGAATGCAACCGTGGGTGGTCAGTCGCTTCTGCCCAATACTACGATCTTCAGCGGCGACAGCTTGCAGGTAAGAGATGGTGTAGCGGTAGTCGCCATGGGGAACGCTAGCCGCATGGTGTTTGGCCGCGACACGGTGGCTTCCTTCTTGAGGGATGCTAACGAAGTAACTGTCCTGCTCAGCCAAGGCAATGTCTCCGTATTCCACCCCACTGATGGGACGTCGGTGCGTGTGAAGGCAGGGAATGTTTCCATTGCACCGGCTGCGGGCTTCAAGACACTTGGCGAAGTTGCCATGCTGAATGGCTCCGTTGTCGTGACCGCCAAGGAAGGCGCGCTGCAGGTTGATGATAACGGCACAGCCAAGAGCGTCGCCAAGGGACAGACCATTGTGATCGCCCCCAAGACCGCACAAAAGAAGGGTGGCGCTGGCTGGGGTGGCGGCGGGAACACAGCCCTTGAAGTCGCGGCCGTGGGCGCTGGTGGTGCGGCGGCAGTCTTGGCGGGCCTGGGGCTGAGCCGCGCGAGCGATGCAAAGGATGCAGCGGACGCGGCGAACGCGACGGCCACGGGTGCGGCTGCGGATGCTGCTGCCGCTGCGCAAGCTGCGGCTGATGCGGCTGCCGCGGCGGCCAACGCGGAGTTCTGGGCAGGCTGCGCTTATAACTTAGCTACCACCGGACTGCCCGACAGCCCGTTTCTTCCGCCTGCGGGTGAGAGCTGCCCGGACTTTCCTCCTCCTATCACGTAGTTGACAGGTTTAGGGTTCGGGATTTAGTCAGTTAAGCTTGAACGACGAGCGGCATCCGATGAACAAACCGGATGCCGCTCGTGCCTTTTTGGGGCATCCTCCAATCTATCCTATTTGCCGTTCGCTGATTTCCCTTCAACACCCTCCCCTCAGAGTTGAAACCCCCAGCTTGCTGGCCTGCAGGTGAGGCAGACTAAGCCAGATTTTTCACCAGGGAGGGAAAGGGCGGTCTGCAGGGCGGGACCGCCGTTACCCGATCTTCCTACTTTTGTCACGTCACGCGCCCCGCGCAGATCGCTGCCACTCGCTGCGCGGGGCGCGAGACGAACAGAGAGTGGCAGGGCGCTCTTTCAGCGGGTTCCCGACGTGTCGAGGCATGCGCCACCCCGCCCTTCCGACCTCCGGACGAGAAGCAGCAGAGCGTGGTGAGAAACTCGGGTTAAAGGGTGTGGGGAACGAGTTCTGCAGCGCTACGTCTGTGGGCGTGCCTGAAGCCATCGGACGAATCTTCGAATCCCATCCTCGAAGCTGACCTTAGGCGCGTAGCCGAGGACCTGGCGTGATTTGGTGAGGTCGGCGTGAGTCACGAGCATTTCGCCGGGTGGGGTGGGAAGGAGCTTTCGCCGAACCGGCTTACCAAGCGCCTGCGCCAGGGTTTCCACCATGTAATCCAAGCGGACCGGATGTGAACTCCCCAGGTTGAAGACGTCAAAGGGGCCGGGGGCATCGAGGGCCCTCACGATCCCGTCCACGGTGTCGTCGACATAGGTGAAGTCTCGCTCGAGGCGACCCTCGCCGTAGAGAGGGACTTCTGCACCCTGCAAGATCAGGCCGGCAAACTTGCGGATGGCAAGGTCCGGTCTTTGGCGTGGCCCGAACACGGTAAAAAGGCGCAGGCAAACCACGGAGAGCGGATAGGTCTGAGCATAGGTGTAGGCCAGCGCTTCTCCGGACACCTTGGTGGCGGCGTAGATGGAAAGGGGATGAGTCGTGCAGGCGTCTTCCCTGAACGGGGCGCGGTTCGACTGTCCGTAGACGGAGCTGGAAGAACCAAAAACAAAGCGCCGGACGCCGCTTTGCCGGCTGATCTCCAGCAGCCGGGCGGTGCCGAGGACGTTGACGGAGACATACGCGTCCGGCTCGAGGAACGACGGGCGCACTCCCGGGCGCGCCGCCAAGTGCACCACCACCTCCGGCTGGAAGCTTTCAAACACTTCGCGCAGCTTGGCGCCGTCGCGAATGTCCACGGCAAAGAATTCGCACGGCCCGCAGGCCTTGATTTCGTTCAGATTCGCGCGTTTCAGTTCCGGGTCGTAGTAGTCATCCAGGTTATCAACAATGGCGAGGCGCTTTCCTTCCCGGAGCAAGCGCTCCGCAAGGTGTGACCCGATGAATCCCGCGCCGCCCGTTACCAGAATGTTGTCCATGGCCTATTTCTTCCGCACGGCCTGAAACTGCGCCTCCGGCACGGAGACGAGCTGGAGGTGGGCTTGGTCGTCGACCCAGAGGTCAATGTGGGCCAGCTCCGTGGTAAGGATGAGATGCCGCAGGTTCAGGGTTGTCCCTTCGACGGAGACCGGCTCCACGCCTGTCTGTTCCACGGTGATCACCCCCGGCAGAGCTTCCTGCGGGATGAAGGCGGGGAAAGTTTGCTTTCCGCCCTTCGTCTGATCGTAGCGGGCAACGGCCAACTGGTAATGGTGAAGGACGTTGTCGTCCAGCACCACGACCTCCTTGGTCAGTTTGAAGTCGCGCCGATCCTCTTCGCCGCTTACGGTCTTGTAGCGCGTGCGGACTGGCGAGGCACGAAAGTCAATGCGGAGCTCGGAGGACTGCGAGCCTTTCTGGCTCCACGTGTAGGAAAGGGGATGGAGTTGCGGGTCGAGCACCAAGTTCGGCGAGGTTCTGACCTCCATGGTCTTGCCGCCCTGTTCTACCCGCAGGTGAATCTCGCCCTGGGCTTCGACCTGCTCCGACCGGACGTGAATATCGAACCTTTCGGTTCCGAGGCTCTTGCCCGCGGCGTAGATTTCAAACGTGCCATGGTCGTTCAGGTCAGGGCGCGTGGCACTCGGCGTCTGCGCCGCGCGTGGCTCGGCGGCCAGCGCCCCTGCTCCCCACACCAGGATTGCCATCAGCAGTGCACAGTATTTTATTGAGGCCAGTTCAGGCTCCTTTCGCGTTAGAAGACCCGCAGACGTAGGATTTGCTCGACCACTTCTTCAGGCTTGCGTCCTTCCGTGGAGATGCGGAAATCCGCCAGGCGGTAGTAGGGCAGCCGGTCCACCAGGAGCCGGCTGAACGACTCGGCATCGCGGAAGAGCGGACGATTGTCCATCCCTTGGCAGCGCGCGCGCAGAACCTCCGGCGGGCAGTCGAGCCAAACCGTGGCGCCGCCCGTTTCACGAATGAAGTCCACGTTGCGCGGCTGGGCGAACGTTCCGCCGCCCAGAGCAATCACCGCAGGCTCGGTTTTGGAAGCCTCCGTCAGCGCCGCGCGCTCAATCTGGCGAAAGAAGGGTTCGCCGGAATGCTCGAAGATCTCGCGGATCGTCAATCCCTGCCCGGCTTCGATCACCGTGTCGAGATCGATGAAAGGCCAGCCTAGCTCCGTCGACAGCAGCTTGCCCACCGTGGACTTCCCACTTCCCATGAAGCCCAGAATGTAGATCAGTTTTCGTCGTTGGCGACTCATTCCTTGACGCGTTCTCGCCTTAATAGGCAGACGAAAAAGTCCCGAACATGTCATCCTGAGGAGTCCCGCTCTGCGGGGCGACGAAGGATCTCTGTAGTCGCTTGATTCTGAACTGCCGAGATTCTTCTCCCGCAAGGCGGGATCAGAATGACAGCGCAGCAGGCTTCTCCATTAGCCTGCTGGAAATGTCTCGCGGAGATTATAGTGGTGGGCTCGTCGGTTACGCAACTTTTAAGCGGGGGCGGTGGGGATAAAGCGCTACGGCTGCTTGGAAACCTGCGTCCAGTGGTAAGCCACGTAGGGCCGAACGGCGTTCGGCCTGCACAGGGGGTGAGAGTGGCTTGTCGATAGAACGTCGCACCCCCCGAAGCATCGGGGCATGCCCCACCCGCGGCGGATTATAACCGTATGGGCACTTGACCAAAGCGCTTTGTCAGGGGCGCCTTGACGGTCAGGTTGCCTGGTTCCACTTGGTACAGTTTTTCGGTACGGGGCAATGAGCGGGCGCGGCTGGGACAGAGCCGCAGATTATGTGAGGTGCGACAATCGTGATGCCCGTTACAATTGCATTGGCTTCTCGGAATATTTGGCGATCAAATCATCGACCGCCAGCCTATGAAGGTCAATTAGCTAATGAACTTTGGAGTCCGACAGATCCTTGCGGTCGAGATCTTTGAATTCGAGAAAGAAGGATCGGGCACTACCCACCAATCGCTGCAGGTTCTTCTCGCGCATAATTTCCACTTCTTCAGTAAAGCCTGCCCCCGTCCCAAACTTCTTTGTGGGGATGATCATGATCCTCTTTACCTGGACCCCCCCATAATTCTTCTTGAACCAGGCACATGAGTTATTCATCTGCCCAGTCTCATCCTTATTGATTGAATCGCGTGTTAATTTGACTTCGCTCTTGCACTCCACTAAGAGGTATTCGTTGTCGCGCAGTGCCCACAGATTATCCGGTCCTTCCTTCCACTCTTTGTCAGGTCTTTCACACTTAAACCCGAGGGCCGTACCCAACTCGTTAAGAGCCCTTTCGAACACATCGGCCTCGACTCCAAAGCGCAAGTTACTCAGAGTGTTTTCTAGACTTAGCGATAATTCTTCGTAGGTCTCAAACTTCTGAACCCAAGCCACCACATTCGTGATCCTCCTCTGGGCGACCAAGGTAACTTTGGTTACCTGCATTCCCTGCCGTGGTCTCATTAGGAAGCGGTTCATCTTGTGGGCGTTGATCTGGTGTTCGTTTGATTTCTGCTGGCTCGCAGGGTAGATATACCGAGCCATCTCCTGTATGTACCAGCCTCTTTCGAGGTCCGTCGTGACCGATGTATCGATCAGTTTTTGAATGGTCTCGACAGCTCCGTTATGGTCGCCCTTTTCATACTGCAACTCCGCAGTTCTTTCTCTGGAAAAGATACCTAGCATGCTGGTATCAACAAGTTTGGGCAGAAGCTTATTCATCTTGTCAACATAGAATTCCTTCCAGCCTTGATTGCGCTTAAGACACTGGTTGAGCAAGCTGGTGACCGCCTTTGAGTAGTCAGAGTTCTCAATCTCCTCCTTGGCGAAGTCCGCAACTTCGATCCCAATCTCAATCTGCATTCGAGTCTGCGCCGAGAAGTACTTGCGTGACTGCTTGGTTCGAATGTTTTTGATCAAATCTGAACCCGTCGAGATTATGACGCAGTAATCCTTCTCTCCCCTGACCGAGCGCCCCAAGCCCTGCTCGATCATCCGCGCTCTTCTAATAGAGATCACCTCACTATCGCCACGACACCGCTCCGCGTATCGGTCGAACAGATGCTCTGAGAATGGAGCGGAATCAAGAATCAATATCCGGCATGTCCTATCGGGCAAATCAATTCCGTCATACCTGTTTGCGAGTACGAGCGTCTTCTCGCAATCCCCGTTCTTAAGTCGCTCGACATAAATTCCAATCCGGAACTTGTCTGCGACCTCGGCGCCGTAACCCTTCCAGTCCTGGCAAGTGGAAAAGCTGGGTGTTAGGGCCACAACTCCATACTTGCGCCCGGGAACGGGCTTGGCGAACATCTGCACGACCCTTCCCCTATCTACGGCCGGATCGATCAGCGAAGGAATCAGGATCATTTTCTCCCCGGCCCACTTCTCATTCCTGTCCATCAATGGGTTGGCAATCACATCTTCTGACAGCCCCAACCCCTTGACGAGAAAAGAGTCGTTGGTAACGGTTGCCGACATAAAGACTCGATACTTGGCTTTGTCATAGGAGCCAAATAGATGAAGAGGGGGCAAATAGGGAGAAATCTCCAAGTCGGTGCCGGAAACTATACACAAGCAGTCCTCAAGTCTATCTTTGAGAACCGGCCAGGCAAACTTGACCTCATTGGACTGAGCGTGTCGGGACAGAATTTGAGCTACGTTTGCATTCTTGTCGGTCCAGTCCCAATAGGGAAGTGGGAGGAACGCATCGTACTTCTGCTGCCGAACGTCAGCATAGCTGCCTGCACCTTGCCGCCCGAGCTCCGGCCCGAACAGCTGCAAGATTTCGGCGTACGCTGGATGCTGGTTGTCCAGTTTAATGACGCATGCATCACGAATGGCGTCGATGCAAGCGTGGGAATCGTCCATTACGATGGTTCCTACAGGAAGAGAGCGCGGGCCAAGACGAAATTTCGAGAGTCCATTGAACAATTTCTGGACAGACGTGATCAGAATGGATTTGCCGTCGATGAAGTCGTCCGGTAAGTCGCCATCACCCGTAGCGACGACGCAGCGGAAGCCGAATTCGGCAGCTTGGATAGCTGTCTGCTCGACGAGAAAGTTATTCGGACAGAGATAGACTGCGGGGCTGACATCCTCATTTAATCGGGACTGAAGGATCAAAAGACCAATCAGTGTTTTACCTTGTCCCGTGTGCAGCTTTATGATTATGTCCCGTTCATTCCTCCGGCACTCGTTCCACTCTTTGACCACAGCGATTTGGGCCGGCCTTAAGGGACCCTTGTCACTTGCCCTGTCGAGGAAGTCGTAAATCTCGAGCGGGTTCAGCGGCCTTGCGACGGCCTTCTTCCCCAACCGCTTCTTAAAATCGACCATGACGTGCCAATCTTGCGGCACGCCAGAGACCTATGTCAAGAGTGCCCTTACGGCCCGTTGGCTGGCGCAGGCCGCTGATGTGTGCAATCTGCGACCCCGGTCAGTCGATGGACTCGCAATCGGAATGATTCCCTGCCACTGCGGGAAATCGCAGACCCACACTGACGGGGTACGCGGGAGCAGCCCGGGGTTGCAGCCCTCGCGGCGCGCCAAGTGCGTATATATGACGCGGCGGCCTCGTGTGCAGTGTACAATCGTCCGGCACCGACACGGAGTCACTATTGTGGGCTTATCTACCTGCATTTTCTCATTTGACGCGTCAGCCTTGCTCGCAGACGCCGTAAACAACACGGTCTTTGGACCCGACGCGGGAACAAGGAGTCTATGGTCCGCTCAATAAGCATTGTCGAATACAAGGTTGAGCAGGCGCGGTTCTTCCTGGAGCAAATTGCGCAGTCCAGCCTCAGCTTCTTCGCCGTCCAGTGCTTCACGGATGCTTTTGCCTCAAATTGTCGCAGTATTACGCTCTCCATGCAGGCCGTCATCAATGAGGTCGATGGGTTCAAGGAATGGTACGCGGCTAGAATGGAGTTGTTGAGAAAAGATCCGCTGTCACAGTTCTTCAACGATTACCGCGTCGTTTCGATTCATATCGGAGATACTGTAGTCCGTGGGGGCACAAACTTCATAGATAAGGGTGGCAATCGTGTAAGGCAGTATTTGTTCATGCCAATTCCTGACGTCCCGAACGTCCCGAGCGAAGACGTTCTCTCGATTTGCAGGACGCACTTCACCAACTTGGTCAGGGTGGTCTACGACGCCTTCGAGGAGTTCCGGTGTGAGTTAGATGACAGGTGGTACTATACCGAAGATCACTTCCGGCGGATGGGTAAATCGTTCGAAGACGCGGTTGAGGAACTCGGATTCCCGCGGGAATGGCTGGCAGCAAGCTCCGGGTTGCCAGAGTCGGAAAGGTGGCGAGCGCTTAGACGCACTCAGACAGTGGGATGTCAGCTCAACGCTGTGTTTGAGTCATACTTGGGCAAGGCGATTAGAGGACCGGACGAGACCGCCGAACAAACTGATGCATCAGAGTGAGAGCTGGTAGCCAGGACGTGCGATCTTCTCGTCGTGGGCTGTTGGTATCTTGTCCTGCAAGTCAGGAGTTGGTCGATTGCGCGTGGCGGGGTCGGCGACGAGCTGGATTCCCGCTGTTGCGGGAATGACACGGTGAGGGCGGCGTGGCCCTGCTAGGGCCAGGATGGCGTCGAGGGGCTTCCGCGTTTCGAAGTGGTTGTAGGGGTAGGGCTTGCCCTACCCTGCTTGGCTGCAATGTTTAGTTCGGGTACGGCAAGCCGTATCCCTACAATCCACATTGGTTGTTGTAGGGCTTGCCCTACCCTGCTTGGCTGCAATGTTTAATTCGGGTACGGCAAGCCGTACCCCTACAATCCATATTGGTTGTTGCAGCGCACAGCGCACAGATCCGCTTTTTCGAACTTTGCGGTTCTTTCGATCAGAACAGCCGCACAATTTCCTCCTGTGTCGGGATGACACGACCGCTGGGGGGTGTTTCCTGCTTCCAAGCGTGTATTGGGCCATGCTAGGATTATCCTAGGAGAGCCCTATGCCAACGCTATACGTCGAAAACATCCCTGACGAGCTCTATGAAGCGCTGCGCGGGCGGGCGCGGCAACATCGGAACTCCATCGCGGCGGAGGTGCTTTCCCTGCTGGCGGAGAACATTCCCACGGCTCGTGAGCTCAGGTCGCGACAGGAGTTTCTGCGTCGTATACGGCGACGGCAATCCCAGAGGCCACGGTCCGCCGGCCCTTTCCCTTCGAGCGAAGAAATGCAACGTGAGGTACGCCGCCGGTGAGCCTTCTGGTGATTGACGCTAGCGTGGCGGCGAAGTGGTTCCTTCCCGCCCGGGGGGAGACGCTCACCCATGAGGCCCTGGAGCTGCTGGACCGCTATGCGAAGGGTGAGGTGCGATTTGTTGTGCCCGATTTGTTTTGGGCCGAGTTCGGGAACATCCTCTGGAAAGCGACACGCCTGGCCCGGTTGACGGAAGCGGCGGCTGAATCAGCGATTGGGGCCCTGAGAGATCGCGGGTTGCCCACGGTATCCAGTAAGAGCCTCCTCGCGCAGGCGTTCGCCGTCGCGACGGCATTCGACCGCACCGTGTACGACAGTCTTTACGTTGCCTTGGCAGTTGAGGGAAAGGCTCAACTCGTCACCGCGGACGAGAAACTGGCGAATGCCCTGGCGGCGCACCTGCCGGTGAAGTGGCTGGGAGCGCTCTAGGGAAGATACTAAAGCCGCAGCGAGAGGTGATGGAATCGTGGCGCGGCTGTCGATCACCGTAGTGGGCGGGGGCCCCGCGCCAGGTCTACCCAGCCCGCACGCGGGTAGTGACCAATTCCGATGCAACCGGGTCTCAATCGTGCTCAGGCCTGATCCCCGAAGGGGATCCAGGCAATAGCCGGGGGCAACGCCCCCGGAAAACGCGCCCCCCACAAGGTCCGACCCTGAAAGGGTCGGACTCGGGCGACGTCACGCCGGTCCCGCGGCCCGCGGCTCAGGGTAATACGACCCCTTCAGGGTCGGGGAACGAAGGTCGCGCAATCCGGGGGCGTTGCCCCCGGCTATTATCTTGTGCCCTTGCAGGGCACAAAAAACCCACCTTTCGGTCTTACCCTGCGGCACCCTGTTTCTGACATCACGGGTAGCCGCTTCCGGCTATCCATAGCTTAGAATGACAGGTTCCGACTGTCACCCTGAGCCCGTTCTGTGGGCGAAGGGTCTCTGCAGTTCTGTCGCGAAATGCCGGGATTCTTCGCTCGCTGCGCTCGCTCAGAATGACAGACTGGGCGAGTTTTTCAGGAAACTGCCAGGGAAGATACTAAAGCCGCGGCGAGGGGTGATGGAATGGGGGCGGGGCATCCCGCAATGACGCGGAAAGCATGGCGACGTGAAGGCGCCGCTACATGTTTTTCCGCAGCCTGTAAAGCCGCGGCGAGGGGTGATGGAATGGTGGCGGGGCAACCCGCAGAGACGCGGAAGGTAGGTGATAGTAGGAAGGTGGAGGGCGGGGAGATCCCCACCTTCCACCTACCCTATGCCATCTACCGCTCTTCACTCCTGCGGGTGGATGCGGATGGTACCGCTGAAGGAGGTCAGTTCCACGGTGGCCTTGCCGGTATTGTGCGTCCCCAGCAGGCTACTTGAGGAGCCTAGAGGAGAAGCAGACTGCCGCCGGCGCGTCATGGGCAGGGTGTTGATCACCTTACCTTTCACGGTCTTGGCGCTCAGCTCATAGGAAGCTGAAGGCGGGCAGAGGATTTCCAGGTCACCGCTGTAAGCGGAGAGGATGTAGTCGCCGCGCTCCATGAAATCGCCCTCTAAGAGAATGCGTCCGGAGGTAGTGCTGCCGCGCAGCTTGGTGGTGACGGGAGACACAAAGTGCAGGTCCCCGGTAATGGAGTAAACCTCCACGTGCCCGGAGGGACGGATGATCTCGATGTTTCCGCCCACCGACCGGACGGAGAGGTTTCCGGAGTAGTCCGTGACGGCGATGTCGCCGCCCACGGATTCAATCGCGGCATCGGCCTGAATTCCTTCGACGCGCACTTTCCCCTGGGGGTTGCGGATTTCCAGGCTGGAGCCGGCGGGAACATCCAGGGTGTAGTCGGCGGCTTGTTCGTTTCCGGTGGCCATCGGGTCCAAGACGTGGGTGGTGAAATGGACTTTGTCGGCGGGGCCGGCGTCGGGGAGGATTTCGGTATCGACCTCCACGCGCGGGGAAGCCACAGTGTAGACGACGTGAACCTGGGCTCTGTCCCAGCCGCGCACCAGGACGTGACCTTTCAGGTTCGTCACGCTGATGCGGGGTTCACGCGTTGTGTCGAAGGTTTTTTCAAGGCGCCCCTCGCCGGCGGCCCACAACATCGTCGCCGACGCGAGGAATAGCGCTAGAGGTTTCAGAATCTGCTTGATTGCTGGTAACTTGCTGCTAACTGTCTGGTGCTCCAAACCCGTGTACCTTCCTTTAACGCCCTTCGAACTCCAACGCAGAAGAAAGCATTTCAGCCTTTCGTGTATATGCCGTCAAGAGGTAATCGTGTGCCAGAGTGTTCCTGGGCTCGTGTTGCAGGGAGTCCAGGCATTCCTGAATCGAGCCATCCAAGGAGACCAGGCTCTTTTCGTAAGTGGCCTTTAGGTCTGGGGCGAGGGACGCTTCGTTGGCTCGATAGTTCCTTTCCAGTTCGTCGACGAGGCGCGCCAGAGCGCTGTCCTGGCTCGCGGACGGGGCCGGGGCGGTGATCGTCGCCGGGGAGGTCGCGGCCGCTTCCGGGATGTCCCAACGCTGGGTGCTCCTGGGAGGCATGGTCAGGACCGAGGCCAGAATGACCAAGCCGGCCAAAACGCCCATCGGAACGGGGTGGGGAAGAGAACGCCAGGCCACGAGCTTGCGCCAGGCACTCACGTGCGGGAGGAAAACGCCTTCGGCATCCAGTCTCGCCCGCAGGTTTGCCCAGACGACCGGGGAGGGTTCCTCGAGCGGCATTTCCCGCGCCGCTTGGCGGATCTGCTCCAGGTCGGTCAGCAGGACGTGGCAGAACGGGCAGTCCTGCGCGTGAACAGCTATGAAGGGCCGTGTTTCTCCCTCCAGGTAAGCTTCCAGTTCGCTGTCGAACCGCAAGCATGCTGTGGATTTTTCGTATCGACCCTCTTCCATGATTCCTCTTAGGCCTTTTTCACCTGTTCGTCGACGGCAAGCGACCCGGTTTTGGTTCCCAGGTTTCGATCCTGGCGAAGCCGCTCCCGCAGCTTCATGCGGGCCTTGTGAAGCTGCGATTTGGAATTGCCGACGGAGCAGTTCATGATTTCGGCGATTTCGTTGTGCTCATAACCTTCCACGTCGTGCAGCACAAAGACCGTCCGGTACCCCGGGGGCAATTCCGCAATGACCCGCTGGAGGCCAATGCGGTCGACCGAGCCCATCAGTCGCCGGTCGTTATCTCCGTAGTCCCGCTTGACCGGCTCATCCTGGGAATTATCCACCTCGTCGAGCGAAACCTGCTGCAAGCCTTTCTTGCGCAGGTGCATCAGCACAACGTTTACGGCCAGCCTGTGGAGCCAAGTCGAGAAGGCTGACTCGCCGCGGAACGTGGAGATCTTGCGGAAGAGCTGAAGAAAAGCCTCCTGCGCAAGATCTTCCGCTTCCGCCGTGTTACCCGTCATGCGCAAGCAGAGCGAGTATACCCGACGCTTGTGGGTTTCGAAAAGTGCGGTGAACGCCTCTTCTTCACCCCGCTGTGCGCGCGCAATTAATTGAGTCTCCGACGCAGCCTTGGGTGCTGGTGTCTTCTGTGGGCTCAAGCAGTTTCACTATCGGCCGCACCTCAACTCGTCTTTTGAGATGCGAAGCAAGAATTTAGCGTTGTATTCCATCTATGACGTTTCGCCCGACCCAGCGGTTACCGGTGGGCTTCCACCTCTTGGGGCGCCCGGGGTCCCTTAGCGAGCCTGGCCTCCCGCGGCGGGGATGCGGATGACTGCCTTTCCCACCCCCGGGTTACCCGCCGTGTCGTAGGCTCGTAATGCCAGGACGTGCTCACCGGCGTCCAAATGGCTGAGCTTAACCGTGAACGTCTCCTTGCGAGAGTCCACAATCCCATCATCCGAAAACACGTCCTGCCAACCCCTTCCATCCAGGGAGGTTTCAGCGCTGCGCAAGGGGGAAGTGCTGTCTTCCACGACAAACTGCACCTCCGCGGTGGAGCCCGTAACCGTTTGCTTTAGGAGCTTAACCTCTGGAGGCGTATTGTCAATCCAGAACGGGGCACTCTGCAATTCGGACTTACGGGCCGAGGTGGGCGGATTGGATTCCTCATCGGAGGCCACCAAGCGGGCCACGCACTTGCCGTCCGGCAGGGCACTTGGTTCAATCGTGTAGCTGGCTTGGTGGAGTTTGTCCTTGAGAAGATGCCACTCCTGCTCGTCAGTGGCCTTCACATACAGAGCGTAGATCAACTGATCCCCATTCGGGTCGTCGGCTTGCCAAGTCAGGGTGAGGGGCGCCTTCCCGCCGGGGCTTGGCGTGGGAGGAGGGCCACCGAAACCCATCGTGGTGGCGGGCGTGACTGTGAGCCCGGCTCCCATGGACAAGGTGGCCGACGACCCAAGCCCTGCCGCGCCAGTTCGCTCCCCGGCGGTGCTGACGTTCAGCGAGTGAATCTGCGGCGGAAGGTTCTGGTTCAAATAGGAAATGGTGGCCTCGTCAAGCCTGGGTGATGCGCCGCCGGAAGCCCGAAAGAGGGCCTTCCATTGGATAAACCGGGCCGGTGGACTTACTACCGGATCGCCACTGGGATTGCTGTAAGGTCCCGCCCAGTCACTCCAGGTGTGATCGGGACGATCGGAATTTCCCGAGCGCGTGTAAAACTGCAGCGTACAGCCGGCTGGGACTTCTCCTCTCCAGGCAAGGGCGCCCCACCGTGAGACGGATTTCGTATCCTTCACCGGCGCTTCAAAGGTTCCCTCGCGCGTGGGTGAGGCTCCGATGCGGAACAGCCTGGCGGCATTGCTCGTTGCCGCGTAGAGGCCCGACCCCCCCAGCAGCAGGCGGGTCGTGAGTGACTCATGAGTTTCCGCCAGCAGCGTCAACTTCTCGCCATCCCGCTTGGGGTCCAGGTCGAAGATCCGCCCGTTGGTGTCGGTGGAGAACAGCACATGGCCGTTCCGAACGGCAAGTCCAAAAATGCTCTCGTTATTGGAACTCCAGATGGTCTCTGCTGTGGAGTCCGGGGAGATTTCAACGAGCGCCCCGCGCCCCTGCGGCAGTTGCAGCGGTAGCAAGGGAGCGGCAGGAGGCGCCTGCCGATTGAAGCTGGGAGATGTGGTGGGTCCTATCGGTGGATTCTGGGTCTTGGCCCGCGCTTGCTCAGGGTCTGCGGAAGCCGTGACGGTGACGGTAGTGACGCCTCCGCTGGGCGTGCCGGTGGGGGGAGCCAGCAGGAGTTCGGGCGTTCCCTTGCCGCCCGCCCCGCCCAGGGTGGCTGCGAAGATGTGGCCTTGTGAGTCGAGCGCCAAATCATGAACCTCCGGCAGGCTGGCCTGATAAAGGACAAACGCCTTCCCCTGTGGGGTGATGCGATAGATCAGCCCGTTCGGTACGCTGCCCGCAAGAAGGTTGCCCTGCGGGTCGAGTTCCAGGCACATGATGTGGGTCTGCTTGCTGTCAAAAAAGACCTCGCCTTTTCCCGTCGGGTCCACGCGCAGGATCTGCCCCTTGTCGCCCGTGGCGACGTACAGCCGCCCTTGCGCGTCAAAGAGCAGCGCCCAGATGTATTTCGTCCTGGGATCGTAGAACACGCTGGATTTGCCGTCGGCCGCGACCCTGTAGACTTTGCCTTCCGGAGAGCTGCCGACGTAAAGGGCGCCGTCAGGGCCCGCGGTCATGGCGAAGATATCCGGCTCGTGAGCCGTGAAGAAGAGGTTGGCTTTCTGGTCGGAGCCCACCCGGAACACCTTCCCCTGGTGACCTGTGCCCACATAGAGACTGCCGCTGCGATCGCGCGCCAGGGACAGAGCCAAGGCTTCCTCGGGACTGAAGACCACCTGCGCCTCAGGTGCGAGGGTCAGTTCGCCTTCTTTGCTTAGGGAGACTCCCGTGAGGGCGCCCTGGAGGAATTCATCGAAGGAGCCGATCTGCCAGAAGGTGGTGTCGACTCCTCGCACAGGCACAACCACAGCTAAGACCAGGAACAGAACGCAAAGATATCGGCCGAATTTCATGCCCCAACCTTTCTCAGCAATCTTGCTGGAACCCGCCCGCGGCGCGCGGCTACGTCCCGGGGCCGACCACCTTGAGGATCAGCATCTTCTGCCCCTGGACCGTATATGGAGTAGGCTTGGTCTCAAAATCGCCGACCACGGACGTGCCGCTGAACACCACGCTGGATGACACGGCGGGGTCCGCCAGAAACGTCTGCAGCAGGGAAGGCGGAGGAGACGGATACTCGTCTCCCTGCATCACGAAGGAACGCTGGGGCGCCATCACCAGGGCGTAGACGCGATTGTTCCGGCGCATCCGATTCAAGGCGCGCACCAATTGTTGCAGGTCGCGCGGCGTGGCCCCGAGCGGTGTGAAGCGAAACTCCAGAGCATTAATGCTCGAGCCGCCGCCCACCACCACCGACAGCACCTTGTCTGTGACACTGTCGGGGATGTCTACCGGTATCTTTTGCGTCAGCGTCTCACCCCAGGGCAGCCGCAGGAGGGCGGTTAACTCCAGGTGGTCTCCGGGCCGCACTTCCGATTTCGTGCTCCACACCTGCTCGATCGTGGCGGTGCGTTTTTCGTTCAGCGAAACGATGCTCAAGTCGATGTCTTGAATCTGCAAGTCGGGGAATCCGCTGGACATCAAGAACGTCAGCGGCATGGCCACCGTCGCCGCCGCCATGTTGGCTGTCCCGATGTCGCCGGAAAGAACATCTTCCAAGTCCACGGACTGCCCACCGGCCAGTTGAATCTTGCCCTTCAGCTCCAGAGTGGAGGCCCCCACGGCGCGTTCCGTGGCCGTCAGCGCGGAAGTCAGGGCGAGATTCAGGAGCAGCGGGGAGAGGAAAGACTCCTGAACCATCTCGAAGCTGTAATCGGTCTTCCTGTTGAGCGTCGAATCCACGTGGAGATGGATCGGGATCATCGGCGGAGTCTTCCCGCCGACCAAGCCATAGATAGCGCTAAAGCGGTCCTGTCGGATGGTGCCCGCCACCGGGCCGGGCGCATCCAGCTTGAACGATGAGGCCAGACTCGGCACCGTGGCGATCACGCGCGAGGGCGCAAAGGGAAACTGCGCGGGACCTGCGGACAGCACGCGGTGACCACACGCATAGAGGTTGTTGCCTTGCCGGTAAGTCACGGTGCAGTCGACGTTCAGGTTCAGGTCGCCGCGCACCAGCAACAGG
This sequence comes from Terriglobia bacterium, assembly GCA_020073545.1. Lineage (GTDB taxonomy): Bacteria > Acidobacteriota > Terriglobia > UBA7540 > UBA7540 > Bog-366. The sequence continues at coordinate 18,026 of JAIQEZ010000106.1, forward strand.
CTGATCATGGAGCCCGGCTCGAGGTCAGTTGTGCTCGGCGTGGCGCTCTGCTCGCTGCCCGAGAGCACACCGCCTTGCATGGGCTCGAATCCTAGCCGGCGAAGCTGCGGCGTAAACTGGTCCATCGCTTCTGTCGAGAAGCCTCCCATGCGCAGGGGGAGGAGAAGGCTGGCGAGCGAAGTCCCGGCAGGTTCGGGTGTCTGTGGAAGGCCGGCCAGGGTTTGGCTGGCGGCCTCATTGGGGACCAACCGGCCGAGGTCCCCCGATTCGCCCGAGGCGCGGGCAATTCGAAAGCTGTCGCTGGGTGACCGGTGCGCCGTCGTGCTCGGTTTTTCCGGGACAACCTCCAACATTTCCTCGATCGGCGTGATGCCCGCCAGCGCTTCCTTGGCGAACGGAAACGACAGGGCTACCGCGCCCACCAGCCTGCCGTCCACGTAAATCTGGCTCCCGCTCATGCCGGCAATGACGCCGGTCTTTTCGAGCGGGCCGCCGGATAGCCGCGCCACGATGACGTCGCGTTTGGGAGCCAGGGCATTCTTCAGCACGCCCAGGATCTCCACTTGGAATTCTTCGATCTTGTCGCCTTGAAAGATGGTTCGCCCCACGCCCTTCAGGCCGGGTCGGACTTCACCTATGGGAAAGATCGGTGTGCTGTTTTGGGCCCATAGGCAGGATGCAAAGCAGAAAACCAACACGAGGCTAGCAAGCAGTCGCTTTAATCGCATAATGGCTGGGCCGGACCCCAAAGCTCTGAACAAAATTCTAGTCTAAGGACAATCTGCCGACGCGTCAAGCAAAGCAGCAAGCTGGTAGTGGAGCAGTTTGAAATCCGCAGGGCTGGAATCCTCGCGGGTGGCACCGACGTCGCCCTTTATGCCCGTGGCGGTCAAGCAGCCAGGACAGGCCATGGGTAGGACGCGGTGAAAGACGAGATATCGCGCGTGTTCGTGGGGCGCATGCATGAAAGGCAATGTGTGCGGCACCCGCGGCGGCGATTCCCGACTATCTGATAGGCGAGCTTAACGGTGGCTCGATCGCCGCCGACGGAGCGAGCGCATCTGGCCTTTGTGGAATGTGGCTGATGCCCTTGCCGAGCTGCTGCCGGGCAAGATCGAGCTCGTAGGTTTTCTGCAGATTCATCCAGAGATCCGGGGTGGTCCCGAAGTAGCGGGCCAAGCGCAGTGCCGTGTCGGCAGAGATGGCCCGCTTCCGTGCGGTGATCTGCGAAATGCGGTTGGCCGGCACCTCGAGCGTGCGCGCCAGCTCGGCTGCGGAAATGCCGATCTCCTTTAGCTCGTCGGCGAGAATTTCACCGGGGTGAATGGGAGTGCGTGCCATAATTCAGGACTCCTTAATGGTAATCGACAATCGCAACGTTTTCGGGGCCGTCAGCTCCTTGCGGCCACTCGAAGCAGATGCGCCACTGCTGGTTGATTCGGATGCTGTACTGGCCTCGCCTGTCGCCGGATAGGGCCTCCAGCCGGTTGCTGGGCAGCCGGGCCAGGTCCCGTAAGCTGACTGCCGCTTCCAGAACCCGCAGCCGCTTTTCGGCCTGATGGCGGAAGCCCCCAAAGCGAGGAACCCTTTGGGAAAAGTGCTGGGTCTTCCCGTCCCGGTAGCTTCGGATCACGTACCAGCTTGGCGGAAAGTACGCAGTACGTCAAGCATACAATATCAGCGCGTAGCGCGACCTGATTTGCAGGTGGGCTGGCGCAGTAGGGCATAGGCAGTAAGCAGAAGGCCGTAGCCAGTAGGCAGCGAGCGCCTTTTGCGAGTCCCGCGGGTGGCGCCGACATCCCGCCTTGCGGGACGGTCAAGAAGCCAGGACAGGCCACGGATAGGACGCGGTGAAAGAAGAGATATCGCGCGTGTTCGTGGGGCGATGTTGTGATTGCGGACATGCCATCGACCTGATTGAGCTGTAATAGGCCAGACTTGACCTTGCAGGCTTGGCTGTCGGATTAGATCAGGCGTGTCAGATGTGCTGCGCCATGTTCATAATTCCCGGGTACGCCGTCGCTCGGCCAGAACTTCGGATTACCCCTGTGGGTTCGTCGATAAACACTAGGCGACTCATGCTTATCCGGTTGTTTCAGCAAGCCCCAATTAGTAGTATATGGGCATGCCGCGCCCAGCGTTTCCGAAAACCTTGCGCGAGTTTCAGTCGATGTTCGCTACCGAAGAGGCTTGCCAGAAGTATCTGGCTGAGTGCCGCTGGCCGGACGGCTTCGTCTGCCCGCGGTGCGGGAACCGCAGTTCTTACCAAATCGTG
>JAIQEZ010000107.1 GCA_020073545.1 Terriglobia bacterium
CGGACAGCCCTGATCCGTGGTTTGCTAGCGCACCCCGACCTTCGTGTTCCTTCGTCCCCCTGGCCCTACTGGCCTGAGGGTCGCAAAACAGGCTGAAACATAACCCGGCATTTGTGGCCGCCCCCTGGTCCTAATTCCCCGCTCTCCCGTTCGGATGGCAGGCATAACAGTTCGCGCTGTTCCACACGTATCCCCTTACATCCGTGTGTTGTGCATCGGTCTGTGGCTTGGTATGGCAATTCGTGCATAGGAATACCGTATAATTAGAAGGATTGACGTGACAGTCACTACACAGGGTGGCATTGTGATGAGGAACCGGGAACCAGGTATGGTTGAAGACTGCACCCGCCCAGGAGGTCGTGTTGTGGCAGCTCTGGCAGGTGGTGGGGAATCCGGCCGCCACATGATTCGGATTCGTCGTGCCCTGATAATCCACCTTGTGGCAGGAATAGCAGTCTGTCGGCGTACCCGCGAACACGTTGTTGATGTGGCAACTGGTGCAGGGAACGTTGACGTGCGCGCCGGTCAACGGGAACGGGGTGTTGTTGTGGTTGAACGTAGCGCCCGCCCAACTCGTCGTGTTGTGGCAGACGGAACAGTCGGTCGGAAATCCAGCCGCCGCGTGACTCGGGTTATTGGTGTTTTGGTAGTCGGTCTGGTGGCAACTGAAGCAAGCCGTGTTGGCGCTGGTCAGGCTGAAGTTGTTGTTCACATGGCATTGCTGGCATTGCAGCGTGGCGTGCGCACCGGTAAGCGCGAATCCCGTTGCCGCATGATTGAAAGAGGCGCCCGACCAATTGGCTGTGCCGTGGCACATGGAGCAATCCGTCGGGAAGCCCGCGGCCACGTGGTTGGGATCAGTAGTTTTCTGGAAATCCGCCAGGTGGCAGGAGGCACAGGGCGTGTTGGCACTGGTCAGGTTGTAGTTGCCGTTCACATGGCATTGCTGGCACTGCAGCGTGGCGTGCGCGCCGGTGAGCGGAAAGCCCGTAGCGGAGTGGTTAAACGTCGCATTGGCCCACGAGGTGGTGTTGTGGCATTGCTGGCAGGCCGTCGGGAAGTTGGCCTGCACGTGGTTCGGATTCGTCGTCCCCTGGAAATCCTTCATGTGGCAGGAGGCGCAAGCAGTCGGCGTCCCCGCGAAGACCCCATTCAGGTGGCACTGGCTGCACGGCACGTTGACATGAGCGCCCGTCAGCGGAAAGGAGGTGAACTGGCTGTGGTTAAACGTCACCCCTGTCCAGTTTGCTGTGCTGTGGCAGATAGCACAATCCTGTGGGAACCCTGCCTGCACGTGATTGGGATTCTGTGCGCCCGTGAAGTCCTTCAGGTGGCAACCGACGCAGTTTGTGGCAGTGATTTTGAAATTCCCATTCACGTGGCAGGCGGTGCAGTCCAGCGTGGCGTGCACGCCGGTCAGGGGGAAGCCTGTAAACTTCCCATGATCAAACGCTACACCCAGCCAACTGTCCATGTTATGGCAGATCTCGCAAGTCGTCGGAAACTGCGCCACCTGGTGATCTGGAATGGCCCCAGCAAGCGCCTGTGTGTGACAGGCGATGCATTGTGTGGAGAGCCCCTGGAACTGGCTGACCGCCGCTCCCTTGTGACATTCGTCGCAAGTGAGCGCGGCATGCGCACCCACCAGGGGGAAACGGTTCTGGTGATTCTTGACGGCTTGCAGTGTGGCCTGCCAGCCTCTCACCGTGTGGCATTCCTCGCACTTCAGTCCCAATTGGCCCTTGTGAATATCCGCATGGCAGTCCGCGCACTTGGTTCCCACGTTTGAAAAGATCAGGCTGACGTGGCACTCGGCACACGCCACACCTTGGTGAAGAGCCCTTAGAGGGAACCGAGTCTTATTGTGATCGAACTCAGGGATGTTGCGGAGAGGCTTCCACGATGTGAAGGTATGGCAGTTCTCACACGGCAGGCTGAGGGAACCATGCGGGCTTCGAGTCACACTCCGCTGGCCCCCTTGATCAGCCAAAAGAAAGCCAACGGGCAAAAGCAAGACGCCAACTATGACCCCAGTCCGTAGCAGCCCGCGCATGGCCCCTCAATTGACAATCGTGAAACCCTAGCTTAGGAGTCTGGGGTGTGCAGTTTGGTTGCCCAAGTTTTCAATCTGTTCTGACGCATGTCAAGTTACATCAACGCCGCTTCCTCACTGCACAAAAGCGAGTTTCCCACAGGAGTCTTACTTGGGTGCCGATGGCAGTAAAGTCAGACGACGCAAGGCAAAATGTAAATATTTCAAACAGGGGAGAACAATTTGCCAAACGCTTCAAAGACAGGTGCCCGTCAGAACGCTGCAAGAGAGGACTTTATGTCGTCTTCCTGGGTTCCGGGATATTAGCCCCGTGACAGGCTGCGCAGTCACGGGGAGTAGGCTTGTAAAACAAAACGGGCTTGTTCTGAACGTCTCGGATCAATTTGTGACAGTCCCGACAGGAAACACTCTGGTGGGCTCCTTTGAGAGGAAAATCCGTCCCGGTCTCGTGATCGAACAAAGAAGGCTTCCAGCGCGCGGTGTTGTGGCAATCGGCGCAGCCGGGGTTCATGCCGTCCTTGGCGAACTGCTTGGCGTGCGGATCCTCATGGCAGCCCTCACAGAGCTTGGGAGCGGAGCTGTAAACGACGTTCCTCATCGTGACTTCCAGGTTCGGCGGCTTGTGGCAACTCATGCAAGCCACAGCGCGATGAGAACCTGTGAGGGGGAACGACGTTGTGGAATGATCGAAGCGGAGTGCCTCCGTCCAGGAGGCGGTGGAATGACAAGCTTCACAGCCCCGGGGCGTCCCATCCGCACGTCGTTCCTTCATGCGCGCGGCGAATTCGCCCCGGTGAGGGTCGACGTGGCAAGTCGTGCAAGACGGGTCACTGAAGTGGTAGGGCACGACTGGCAAACCTGCCGTGAGCACTCCTACTTTGTGACACTCCACACACGGAACGGCGATGTGCCCTCCCGTGAGCGGAAACCTCGTGGTGTTGTGCTGCGGCAATGTATAGCTCGAAGGCTTAAAGCCCTTCACGGAGTGGCAGGCTTCGCACCGGTTGTTGACGGGAGCCCCGGCGAACTGCCCTTTATGGGCGTCGGCGTGACAGTCCTTGCACTGCGTCAACCTGATTTTATAAAACGTCTCCAAGCCCTTCGGAAAGTGGCACTTCGCGCAGGCTACGAGGGCGTGCCTCCCCTCCAGCGGGTATGCCGTACTTGCATGCTCAGTGACCCCGAAGGTCGTGGGCTTAAAGCCCTCGACCGTGTGACACGCTGCGCAGTCCCCGCCATCCTTGCGGGCATTGAACTGGCCATGATGCGGGTCGCTCCTGTGGCAATCCAGGCATTTCTGGAAGGCGACCGGCCGGTTAAAGTCGCCTCCCAGGTGACACGCCTCGCAGCGCACCCCCACGTGTTTGCCCAGCAGCGGATACTTGGTTGTCGAATGATCAAACCGCGCGCTCACGTTGCTTGCCGAGACCTGCTTCCACCCCGCAGTGGTGTGACAGGACTCGCAGCTCGCCTTGAAAACGCCGCGGTGGGGATCGGTGTGACACGCAAGGCATCTGTCGAAAGTCAACCCCACATACTTCACCACGGCGGCATTGCCTTCTTCCGGCTTGTGGCATTTCTGGCAGGCGACACGGGCGTGTTCTCCCGTCAAGGGATAACGTGTCTTGGAGTGATTGAACTGGCTCGTGTTTTTCCAGTCGTTGACGGTATGGCAGCGCGCGCAGTCGCGGCCCAACTGACCCCGGTGCCGGTCGGCGTGGCAGAAGATGCAGTCTCGCGAAAGACCCAGAAATGTGCGGTTCAAGTCCTTCACTTTGATGTTGGGGCGTTCGGCGGGCGCGATGTGGGCGGGATTGTGGCATTGCTTGCAGGCCAGCCCGGCGTGTTTCCCCTCCAGGACGTAGCCGGTCTTGCTGTGGTCGAAATCCCTCTGCGACGGCTCCCAACGAATCAGTTGGAAGTTCTCCCCATTGTGCTCGGAGTGGCACCGGGCACAGTCTTTGCCGCCCGCTTGCGGATTCGCCACTGCGGCATGGAATCCCAGCCGGGCGGCCAGACGACGGGCAATTTCCGTGTGGCAGTCCAGACATCTGAGATTCTGGCTGCCGGTCGCCAGCCTGTGACAATAGACGCATTGAGTCGGGCTGCGGTAGGGCTGATGCACTCGGGCGAGAGGTCCTGGGGAAATCTGGGCTTGGGATCTCGCAGAGAAGCCCAGGCACATGAAAGACCCAGCCAGCACTGCTACAATTATTCGCCACTGCGTCACCGATTGAACTCCTAGCCTTGCCGATCTTCCCGCATGAGCACTGGACAGCCCGATTCTCGACCCATCCCCTGCGTTGAAGGTTCGATGCCAGCAATCTTCAAACCAAAGAGCTCTCTGCCGTTGTGCGGGCGCCACGAATTCAACTGTGGTCATCTCACCGGAGAAATCTCGCGGGGTTCGCACTTGGGTGCTGCCTAAGAAATGAAATCCGAACCCCACTTCTGAATGCGGGATTATGGCGGGGACTTTCCGTTGGGGCCGCCTCGAGAAGTCTGAGCTTTCTTCCGCTCGCGTACCCAACCTTCCTTGTTGACTTGGCGGGCGCGTCCAACGGCGAGCGATTCGGGGGGCACATCTTCGGTAATTGTCGAGCCCGCGGCGGTGTAGGAACCTTTGCCCACGCGCACCGGCGCCACCAACATATTGCCGCTGCCGATGAAGACTTCATCCTCGATCGTGGTCGGGTTCTTTTTCACGCCGTCATAGTTGCAGGTGATGGTGCCGGCGCCGATGTTGGCGCGCGCGCCAACCGTCGCGTCACCCAGATAAGTCAGGTGCAGGGCCTTCGCGCCTTTGCCGATCCTCGATTTTTTCACTTCCACAAAATTCCCGATGTGCGCTGCGGGTTCGATCACCGCGCCGTCGCGCAGGTGTGCGAAGGGGCCCACGGTCACGCCCGCGCCGATTTCGCAATTCGTGATAACGCAGCACGGCCGTACCGTGACGCTGTCAGCGAGAATCGAGTCGGCAATCGTCGAGTAAGGTTCGAGGCGGCAGCCGCTGCCGACACGCGTGCGGCCGCGCAGGCTCACGCCCGGCTCGATGACGGTGTCGGGAGCGATTTGCACGTCCGCATCGATATACGTCGCCTCAGGGTTGGTGATCGTCACGCCCGCTTTCATCAAGGTCTCGGCCTTGCGAAGGCGCAGCGTTTTCTCTACGCGCGCCAACTCGACACGATCGTTGATGACCCAGGCTTCTCCCGCCGGAGCTTCGAACGCCGCGACCTTCAAGCGATGACGGTTGAAGATCTGGACGAGATCGGTGAGCAAGTATTCCTTCTGCGCGTTCTCGCAAGAGAGTTCGCCCAGGTGCGCGAGCAAAGGCGCGCGCGAAAAGCACAGGATGCCGGTATTGATTTCGTGGATCTTCTTCTGTGCTGCGCTCGCCACTTTTTCTTCCACGATGGCACGCACGCGCCGCCCGCCCGCGCGCACCATGCGCCCGTAGCCGGTGGGATTGTCGAGTCGCGTCGTGAGCACGGTGCACCCGGCGCGCTCCCTCCGGTGCATGGCGACCAGCGCGCGCAACGTCTCCGGCCGCAGCATGGGTGCGTCGCCCACCAGCGCCACCAGCACGTCGCTCGGGCAGCGCTCGAGCTCAGGACGCGACACGATCAGCGCATGGCCCGTGCCCAGTTGCTCCTTTTGCTCGATGAATTCGAGCCCCGGGCGCGCAAAGGCTTTGCGCATCTCCTCGGCCTGGTGGCCAACAATCATGTACACTCGCTCGGGGCCTGCGTCCGCGGCCATGCGCAGAACGTATTCGCCCAGCAGGCGCCCGGCGAGCGCGTGCAGCGACTTGGGACGCTCCGACTTGAAGCGCGTCGCCTTGCCCGCCGCGAGAATCAGGACGGAGAAACCTTCGTGCACCATTTGTGACTCCGGGACGAGAGCTAATTAGAAACTCGAAGCTGGAAGATCGTAACTTGAACTCGGAGACTCGCGGGACGCGAACCCAATTGCACCAGTCCCGTGACCGCCTAACGAATTCCTGAGCCAGTCCTGCCTTCACGGCGCTTTGGCTGGCTGCGAGCGCTTCCGAAAAGCATCCAACTAGGCGGGCACCGGACCAGCCCCCGCGGGCCGGACTCTTCGCTCCAGGCATTGTAAGGGCTGTCGGGAAGGAAAAGCAAAAGGGAAAGGGCGGCCGCGGCTTGTCCTGAGCGTTCAGGCATGATAGTTTGATTACCTACCCAAAGGAGGAGTCATGGAACCACGCCCCACTGGACGTGCCCGTGCAAGGCTTCCGCTCGCGATGGCAGGTTGTGCGCTCATGTTGGCGGCGCTGGTCGTCGCCGCAATCCCCCGCCACTACGCGGCGGCGCCGGCCTCCGGCTATCATCTGCTCAAGAAGGTCGTCCTGGGCGGGGAAGGATTTTGGGACTATCTCACCTGCGACAGTGCGGCCCGCCGCGTTTACATCTCGCGGGGCACGCACGTGATGGTAGTGGACGCAGACAGCTACGCCGTGGTCGGGGACATTCCCGGCACGGAGGGAGTCCACGGCATCGCCCTGGCTCATGAATTCGGCCGTGGCTTTACCAGCAATGGCCGCACGAACACCGTCACGATTTTCGATCTCCACACGCTGAAGATTCTCGGGACGGCGCCGACGGGCAACGGTCCGGACGCGATCCTTTACGATCCCGCCTCGAAGCGCGTCTTCACGTTCAACGGTCACGGCGGCGATGCGACGGCCGTTGACGCCGCCACAGGAACGGCGGCGGGAACCATCGCCCTGGGAGGAAGGCCGGAGTTCGCGGTCGCGGACGGCCAAGGTCACATCTACAACAACCTGGAAGACAAAAGCGAAGTCGTCCGGATCGATGCGCAGAAGCTCACCGTGACCGCGCGGTGGCCGCTCGCGCCGTGCGAGGAGCCCTCGGGCATGGCCCTGGACAGTGAACATCGTCGGCTCTTCATCGGTTGCCACAACCGGATGATGGCCGTGATGGACGCGGACACCGGCAAGGTGCTGGCTACGCCGCCGATCGCCGAAGGGGTGGACGCCAACGGCTTCGATCCAGAAGCGCAACTCGCCTTCAGCTCCAACGGCGACGGCACGCTGACCGTCGTGCACGAAGACTCACCCGAGAAGTTCACAGAAGTCGCCAGCGTCCCGACCGAGCGCGGCGCGCGGACCATGACCCTTGATCTGAAAACACATAATATCTTTCTGGTGACGGCGGAGTTCGGCCCACCTCCCTCGCCCACGCCCGAGCATCCGCACCCCCGGCCGGCGGTCAAACCGGGCTCCTTCATGCTGCTGGTGTTCGCACCGTAAGCGCGCCGGATTCCCGCTTGCACAGGAAGAGTGCAGCAGAAATGGCGTGATCGCACACGCCGCACGGCACGCGGTGGATGCGCCATTGGCGAGAAGCCAAAAGCCGTAGACCTGTTCCTTGCGTCTGCGGCTTTTCCTCTGACCTGATACCAAGAGTTGCGGAGTTCAAGAACTCACCACGTCGTTCCGCCGAGACCACAGCTCGGCGCTGCCTTCCTGGGACTCTACCGTGCGTACAGCGAAAGATCGGTTTCTGGCCGCTGACTCCTAAATCCTAAGTCCAGGCTCCTGGCACCCTGAGTGCTCCACTCGAGGGGCTCAGACCTACATCCCGGGAACGTCTTTCACCAGACTGTTAAAAGGCAAAGTGGTTTTGGGCGGCGGCTAGTCGGGCGGAGTGTAGTGCTGACTGGTGAGGTTAATGGAAGTTCGCTGGTGGACCTGGGGAGGTTCGAACTCCCGACCCCATGGTTGCAAACCATGTGCTCTCCCAACTGAGCTACAGGCCCGAAGAGATTCCCATATTATAGTGACGGGGAATTCGCGAATCGTCAAGCGACTCGGGGTGAGAGGGTTGATTGGTGGGCCTGGGTAGAGTTGAACTACCGACCTTCCCGATCTATCGGGACGCTCTAGCCAGCCGCTCGGTCGAGGTAAAATGACATCGAGCGTAAGTTGTGGTGGGCCTGGGTAGAGTTGAACTACCGACCTCACCCTTATCAGGGGTGCGCTCTAGCCACCTGAGCTACAGGCCCGTTCTCCCCTTTGCGGGGAACACTTACTGAAACTTCCATCGCCTTCGTAAGAGTGTTACCAGTATAGGCAGACCCCCATTTTCGTGCAAGAGGAAACGCGGCTGGAGTTGGAAAGGCACAGCGCGTTCCCCTGTGCATCTAAATATGTGGGCAGAGGCTACCCGGGGAGTGGGTTACTTTGCGGCTGTGGCACGCACCGACGCGGCCGCCGTGCACTGCCGCCCCAGAAACTCAACTGGCCTACCCACGCCAGCCGTGGTCTTTTCGTGTCCCCTGTGGTACAAGAGTAGTAGAGAGTAGACCTGCCTGCCCTGACTGCCGCAGGCGGCGCGGGCTTCTTCGTCGGTGGCTTTGACCACGGCATACTTCTCTCGCTCAGGACTTTGACGGATGCCGAGCGTTCGCAAAGACGTTCTTCCCAACGGGCTCACGGTCCTCACTGAGTCCATGCCGGCGGTCCGTTCCGTTGCCATCGGCATCTGGCTTCGCACCGGCTCGCGCGAAGAGCGGCCCGAGGAAAACGGCGTCTCGCATTTTATCGAGCACATGCTCTTCAAGGGAACGAAGGACCGTAGCGCCGAGCAGATTGCCCGCGCCGCGGACTCGATTGGGGGCCACCTCGACGCCTTTACCGCGAAGGAGACCACGAGCTTCTCGATTAAGGCGCTGGACGAGCACCTGCCGCGCGCCTTTGCCATTCTCGCCGACCTCGTCAAGAATCCGCTCTTCGACTCCAAGCACATCGCCAACGAAAGTCGGGTGATTCAGGAAGAAATCAAGATGGTCGAAGACACTCCGGACGACTTGGTGCACGAGATCTTTACGCAAACCTACTGGCGCGGGCATGCGCTGGGGCGCCCGATCTTGGGGACGCGCCACACCGTAGGCAGCTTCGATCGCCGACGGCTGATCAGCTACTTTCGCCGGCACTACACGCCCAACAACATGCTGATCGCCGCCGCCGGCCACGTTCAGCCTGCTCGCGTGGTGGACTTGGTCGCAAAGGAATTCGGCGATCGGCCCGCGGGCCCCGCGCTCGCGAGCGGTCCGGTTCCGGTTCCGCATCCGCACATTCAGGTGCGGCGCAAGAAGGATCTGGAGCAGGTGCATCTTTGCGTGGGCGCGCCCTCTTACCCGCAGTCGCATAAGAACCGGTTCCCGGCGTACATCCTGAATTCCGTGCTGGGCGGCGGCATGAGCTCGCACCTGTTTCAGAACATTCGCGAGAAGCGCGGCTTGGCTTACGCCGTTTTCTCCAGCCTCAGCAGTTTTCACGACGCGGGTTGCCTGAGTGTTTATGCGGGCACGGCCACCGACAAGGCGCGGCAGGTCATCGAGCTGGTGCTCGCCGAGTTCTGCGAGTTGAAGTCAAACCCCCTCAGTGAAGAAGAGCTGCAGCGCGCTAAGGACTACTTGAAAGGCAGCCTGCTGCTCAGTCTCGAGTCCTCTTCCAGCCGCATGGGAAATGTCGCGCGGCAGGAGATGTACTTCGGCCGTTACATCTCCCAGGACGAGATTGCGCGGCGCGTCGATGCGGTCACCGCCGAGCAGGTGCTGGCGGTGGCGCGAGAGTTCTTCCATCCCGACCGCCTGGCTATCACCGTGCTGGGGCCGCTCAACGGCCTCAGGCTCTCGCGCGCCGACCTTGCCTGCTGAACCGCACCCGTGCCCTTGCCTGTCTCGCCCATCCTTTCCGCTCAGTGTTTTCGGCTGACGGTCGCGGTGATACACTGGAGTTTCCCGGGATGATGTTCCGGCCCATCAACAGGCGGCCCAAATCCAATGTGAGGTGCGAAAATGCGCGGTAGACTCCTTATGCTCGCTATTCTCGTGGCAACGTCCGTTCTCTCCGCCCCAGCCCAGAAGGAAGTCCCAGCGCGGGCGGTGGAACGCATTCAAAAGGAAGTTCGGCACGAAATTCTAATGCTTCCTTACTTCGACGTCTTCGACAACATCACGTACACGGTTTCTGGCTACGAAGTGACCCTGATGGGTCAGGTCACGCGACCGACGCTCAAGCGTGACGCCGAAAGCGTTGTCAAGCAGATCGAGGGCGTGGAAAAAGTAGTGAACCAAATCGAAGTGCTCCCTGCCTCGCCCATGGATGATGGCCTGCGCCTGCGGCTCTATCGCGCCATCTATGGGTCTCCAGGGTTGGAGAAGTACGGCATGCCCGTCATCAAGCCCATCCGGATTATCGTGAAAAACGGGCACGTGACGCTCGAAGGCGTGGTGGACAGCGAAAGTGACAAGAACCTGGCAAACCTCCGGGCCAACGGCGTCTCCGGTATCTTCTCCGTCACAAATAATTTGGTGGTCGCAAAGTCGACGTAACCCCCCAACCGCACGGTGTAGAGCCGATTGCGCATGGCGTTCCTTGCGAGGCGTCCCCGGTCACGGCAGGGAAACCTTCCGTTGTGCTGAGTCCGCCCCGCTGGTCCCCATGCGCCCGCCCTGGCGAGCGAAGGATCTGCTCTTCCTTGGTTTCTGCGCGTAACAGCAGAACCATCGCTGGGTTCTTCCCGAGCGCGCCCCGCGAGGGACCAAGCATGACGGCGCTCACGGCCGCCTGGCGCAGTCTCACATACCTGGGGCGCGTTTTGGTTTTCCGATTCTCCCCGAACCATCCTATAATTGCCCTTAACTTCTGTGGGCGAGATTCGAAGCGTGGACCAGTTCGCGATTAGCCGATTGTTTCGTGATTGGCTCGCCCTCTCCCTGGGGAGAGGGTGCCCGCACCGGGAGCGGGCCGGTGAGGCGTCTTTCCTGCAAACTGCGGCCTGTACCGTGTCGCTCGTCACTGGTCACTCCTCACTTGTCACTGCCTTTTTCCAGGAGGTCGCGTGAGCCTGCGCGTCTGCGTCCTGGGCAGTGGCAGCAAGGGCAACTCGACGCTAGTCGCCACGGAAAGGACTCGCGTGCTCGTTGACGCGGGCCTGAGCCGCCGCGAGACCTACGCGCGCCTCGCCGCAGCCGGCGAGCGCACTGACGGTTTTGACGCCATCCTGATTTCTCACGAACACGCGGACCACGTGAACGGCCTGCGCCTGCTGGCGGCCGACTTGAAGGCGCCCATTTATGTTTCCGGTCCCACGCGCGAGGTGATCTCTTGGGACGCAAAGTTCCGCGCCTTCGACCTGTTCACCCCTGGCGAAAAGTTCGCGGTGGGCGACATCGAAGTCACCCCTTTTTCCATCCCGCACGATGCGATCGATCCCGTGGCTTTCACGCTGGAGTCGCAGGGCGCCAAGATCGGTGTGGTCACCGATCTAGGTTATGTCCACGAGCTTGTTAAGCAAAGAGTGAAAGGCTGCCACTGCCTCATTTTCGAGTCGAACCACGATCTGGATATGCTCAAGGTTGGGCCCTATCCCTGGCACGTCAAGCAGCGCGTCATGAGCCGTACCGGGCATCTCTCAAACTTGGCGACGGCCAGTTTTCTCACCGAGGATTTCGACGGCACGGCGCAAGTCCTCGTCCTTGCCCACCTGAGCGAGACCAATAATCATCCCGAAATCGCCCGCCTCACCGCCGAGCAGGCGCTGGGCCAACGCAGCCGGGGCGAGCGCACAGCCCTCCACTTGGCGAGCCAATTGACACCCACACAGGTATTCTATTTCGGATAATGACACACGCATAGATCTACAGGGTGTAATACTCTGATCGCGATGCCCATCCTGACGCTACGCAGCCTCCGCAGGGCCCGAAAGCCCTTCAGAAAATCAGGGTGCCATTTCCGTTTTTTCTGTGATACAAGTCCAGGTATCGAAGTCCCTCGCGTTGGCGATCATTGATTCTACTGTTCATCCTCTCAGGGAGCCGTCTGCCTTATGTACGAAGCCTTCTTGGTTGGGATCGTGATTTCCGCTCTCGTCGGTCTAGCCACTGGCTGGGTTCGCTACTGGATGGGGTTCTTCGTGCTTTTTCAGGGTGTAATCGCTTCGCTGCTCATCGCGTGGCTGGTGGGCAAGTACCTGAAGCGCAGCGCTGCCAGCCTCAATCCTTCCAACGGTACCGCTCTGCTGGTGGCTCTTGCATGGTTGGTCGCTTTTTGGGCAGCGCAGATTTACGGCTTGGGGCTTGCGCAACCGTGGTTCGGTCCGCTCGGATACTTCGGTCGCATTCTGCAAGGCGACGCGCGCGAGACATCGTTCGGCTTGGCAGCCACGGCGGGCTGGGCGAGGGGTTTCCACGGCGGCTTCGGCGGAGTGTTCTGGGTGATTCTCAACGTCATCGATAGCGCCATCATGTATCTCTTCCTGTTTCGAATGCCCTGGCCGGATCTCACTCGGGCGCCCTCGGGCGACGCTTCGGGAGAGACGACCGCAAACGCGGAAGACCCGGCGGGAGGTGGATCATGAGGCTACTACGCTTGATCCAGCGCGTTGTCCTGATTGCGGTGGCCATCGGCGTAATTGGCGGAGCAGTGGCGTGGATCTTTGGAGGTGCGAACGACGTCAAGGCCGCCTGGGACGTTCTTGAAGCGCGTGAGTACGATCAGGCCATTCGCCTCGCCACGCGTGCTATCCGTTTCGGCCATCTCACGGGTGAAGATCTTTCCAGCGCCTTCGAGTGCCGCGCCACGGCTTCGATGCGCACGGACCAGCTCGGGCACGCCCTGGAAGACCTGGACCGCATTGTGACCATGCGCCCCGACTACGCCGGAGGATATTTCCTGCGCGGCGAAGTTCGCCTGCGCCAGAAGGATTACGATCAGGCTCTCAGCGACTTGGACCAGGGAATCAAGATCGCCGACCCCGACGGCAAAGGCCCGAACCGCTTCCTGGCGAAGCGCTACGCGCATCGCGGCGTCGCCTGGCTCGGAAAGAAGGATGTGGATCATGCCCTGGCGGATTTCAACCGCTCGCTCGACTTGAACCCCAAGGCTGCCGAGACCTACTACTTCCGCAGTTTCGTTTTCGAGCGGCAGAAGCTCCTGCCCCAGGCGCTTGCGGACATGGAAACCGCCGTGAAGATTTACGACCGCAACATTTTCGCGATGCCGCGTGGCGATTGGCTCTACCGTCTGGAGCAACTGCGCCAACGAGCCAAGCCATGACGGCGGGGTGCGGCCGCCGGTGATTCGCTGAGGATTGTTGGGCTCCGGGCCAGCTCTTCTTATCAACCACCGAGGACGGACAACGGGCAACTGCCCTCCGGACTCCAGCCCGAAGACCCCTTCTTGTGATAGGATTGCGCGTGCGATTCGCAGCCCAGCCAGGGCGAAAATCGCACAATCCAAATCGGAAATCCAAAATCCATGATTCCCCGCTACACGCGCCCGGAAATGGGTCGCATTTGGACAGAGGAAAACAAGTTTCAGAAGTGGCTGGATGTGGAAATCGCCACGGCGGAAGTCGAAGCCGAAGCTGGACTCATCCCGAAGAGTGCCGCGCGCGCCATCCGTCGCAAGGGCAAATTCGACGTCGAGCGCATTCTCGAAATCGAGCGCCAAGTGAAGCACGACGTGGTCGCCTTCACCACTAACGTCGCGGAGCACGTGGGGCGCGAGGGCCGTTATCTGCACTACGGTCTCACCTCCAATGACGTGGTCGACACAGCGCAGGCGCTTCTGGTGCGCGAAGCATCCGCCCTGCTGCTCGCAGGATTGAACCGCCTGGGCGAAGTCCTGAAGAAGCGCGCTTTCGAGTTCCAGCGCACCCCCATGATCGGCCGCACGCACGGCATTCATGCTGAGCCCATCACCTTCGGCTGCAAGCTCGCCATCTGGTACGCGGAGAACCAGCGCAATAAAGAGCGCCTGGCTTTCGTGGCGGAGCAGATGCGCGTCGGCAAACTTTCCGGCGCGGTCGGGACTTACACGCATCTGCCGCCCGCGATCGAAAAGAAAGTCTGCGCGCGGCTGGGGCTAGAGCCCGCGCCGGTATCGTCGCAGGTCATCCAGCGCGACCGCCACGCGTTCTATCTCTCGACGCTCGCCGTCGTCGCGTCGTCGCTCGAGAAGATCGCGCTGGAGGTCCGCGGCCTGCAGCGCACCGAGGTGCGCGAGGTGGAGGAATACTTCGCGCCCGAACAAAAGGGCTCTTCGGTTATGCCCCACAAGCGTAATCCCGTAACCGCCGAGCAGATTTGCGGCTTGGCGCGCGTGCTGCGAGCGAACGCCCAGGCGGCGCTGGAGAATGTAGCCCTTTGGCACGAGCGCGATATCTCCCACTCCTCCGTCGAGCGTGTGATTTTGGCCGATTCCACCATCCTGCTCGACTACCTCCTCGCCAAGACGGCGAACCTGATCGAAACCATGTTCGTCTACCCCGAGCGCATGCGGGAAAATCTGGATTTGTTAAAGGGGTTAATATTCTCAGGTGAGTTGTTATTAAATCTGGTCGAAAAAGGTGTACTGCGCGAGGACGCCTATCGTTGGGTGCAGCGCAACGCCATGCAAGTCTGGGAAACCCGTGAGGACTTCCGGACGCTCGTCGAGCGCGACCCTGACATTCGGCAATATCTCAAGCCCAGCGAAATCGCCGAAGTCTTCGACGTGGAGCGCTACCTCACGCACGTCGACGAAATCTTCGAGCGCGTGTTCGGGACGTGGCTTCCGAAACGATGAGCATCTACTCACAAAGGCCGCTCAAACTCGATAAGGTCCGGACCTATCCGCTTGCCGGGCGGCCGAGCAAGGTATCGGTTCGAGCCTTCGCGAAGGTCCTGAAGCCCGGCGCGCGCATTCGCGATTGGGTGGCTGCTCTGCCGCGCCTCCTGGCGGGTGAGACGTTTCGCGGGGTGGTGGCGGCGCTGGAACGTGCGCGCGCGAGGCGCAAACCCATCATCTGGGGCCTGGGCGGGCACGTCATCAAGTGTGGGTTGGGGCCGGTGCTGGTCGATCTGATGCGGCGCGGCTACCTCACCGCGGTGGCCATGAACGGCGCGGCGATGATTCACGATTTCGAAATCGCCCTGGTTGGCGCAACTTCCGAAGATGTTCTCGCGGTGCTGGGTCGGGGACGGTTTGGCATGGTAGAGGAAACCGGCCGGCTGATCAACCAGGCGATTGCGCAGGGCGATCGAGAAGGGCTGGGCATCGGTGAAGCCGTGGGACGCTTTCTCCACAGCTACCGCGGCGCGAAGTTCCGGCGCTACAGCCTGCTTGCCGCGGCGTACCGGTATCGTGTTCCCGTAACCGTGCATGAGGCCATCGGCACGGACATCATTCACAATCATCCTGCCATCGACGCGCGCGCGTTGGGCGCGGCCACGCACCGCGATTTCCTCCTGCTGGCGGCGCTGATCGGGCGCATGAGCGGCGGAGGCGCTTACCTGAATGTTGGCTCCGCGGTGATGCTGCCGGAAGTTTTTCTGAAATGCGTGAGCCTGGCGGCGAACCTGGGACGGGCGCCGCGCGGTATCACGACGGTCAACCTGGATTTCATCCAGCATTACCGGCCGACACAAAACGTGGTGCTGCGGCCCACGGCAGCCAGCGGGCGCGGCCGGGGGTATGCGCTGACCGGCCACCACGAGTTGATGATTCCTCTGCTCGCTGCGGCCCTCGGCAGCGGGGCGCGAAGGTAGGCATGCCAGGCGACACGGAGAATTTGTTCGCGGAATTGAGCGGCGCCCCGCCAGAGACCCTTGCGCTGCAACCCGCCGCGCCGCTCGCCCCGCGAGAGATCTGGACGCTGCGGGACCTGCTCCTTTTCGTGGCCTTCATTCCCTTTGGTTTGCTGGCGTCGAACCTGCTGGCGTTCATGGCCTACGTGGTGCTGCGGCCTTTCACAGGATGGCGGGCGCCGGTGGACTCGCTGCCGTCCAACACTTTCTTCCTCCTGATCCTGCAGTTCATCTTCTATACCAGCATTCTGGGTTATCTGTTTCTGTTAGCCAGGATTCAGCATCGTCAGCCATTCTGGAGATCTCTGGGGTGGAAAAAGCCCACGAGACGACAGGTCTTGGCGTGCCTCGCAGGGGGAGGTGCGCTGGCCGTCCTCATCCGCATTGCGCCGCCCCTCCTGCCGGATGCGGAAGGATTCCCCTTGGAGCGGCTTTTCACCTCCATGGCCGCGTCTTACGCCATTGGGGCGTTCGCCATCGGCGTCGCCCCCGTGATCGAAGAACTGGTTTTTCGCGGCTTGCTGTTCGCCATCTTCGAGCGCGCGGTGGGGTTGCGCTTCGCCATTGTGACCACGGCCGCTCTGTTTGCGGGCCTGCATGTTCCGGAATACTGGCACGCCTGGAATCACGTGTTGATGATCCTGGTGGTGGGGGTGGTGTTTTCACTGGCGCGCGGCATGTCGGGAACGCTCACCCCCAGCATTCTTCTCCACGTTGGATACAACGCCTGCATGATGACCAGCCTGTTTTTCACGACCCAGCATTTCCGCGCCCTGGAAGGCCTTTTCGCCCGGTGGTGAGCTGAAGGGGTAGCGCCCGCCGCGGAGAGGGCCCGGCACCTTCAGAGGTGGGCGGGCCACGGCCGCCCTTGATTCCACAGGTCAGATTTAAGACTTCAGAGTGTGTTTTCAGGGGACCGCGCGTGATTGAGTACTCAGGCTACGCTGGCGCGTGTGGGAAGCCTCACGCTTCGCGGCGGCGCTTGATGTCAATCTGCAGGCGTTTGATTTTCTGATTGAGGGTCGAGAGGGGGATCTTGAAGCGCTCGGCGGCTTCGGTCTGGCTCCAGTTGGTGCGGGTCAGCATGTCGAGGATGATACGGCGCTCGCAGGCCTCTATGATTTCAAAAAGGGATCGACCGTCAAGGCTTTCGGCCGGGAACGGGCTGGGTTCGTGCGAGCTGTTCTGGAAGAGCTGTTCAGGGAGAAGCTCCGGGCCGAGCGATGCCCCTGAGGTCAGAACGACGGCACGCTCGACGGCATTTTCGAGCTCGCGGACGTTTCCGGGCCATTCGTGATCCATCATGACTTTCAGGGCTTCCGGAGAAAACTGCAGACCCGTGCGGCCATTCTCGGCTGAAAATTTCTTCAAGAAGTGCTCGACCAATTGGGGAATGTCTTCCTTGCGCTCGCGCAGCCGCGGCAAGCCAACGGTGATAACGTTCAGGCGATAGAAGAGATCTTCGCGGAACTTGCCCTCCAGGACCATCTTCCTCAAGTCCGCATTGGTTGCCGCCAGAATGCGCACGTCCACCTTGATGGTTTCGGTCCCGCCCAGCCGCATGAATTCGCGTTCCTGGATGACACGCAGCAGCTTGGTCTGGGTTTCCACACCCACCGTGCCGATTTCGTCGAAGAAAATCGTGCCCTGGTCCGCGACTTCAAAAAGCCCGCGCTTGGTGGCGATGGCGGAAGTGAACGCCCCCTTGACGTGCCCGAAAAGCGTGCTCTCGAGCAGATCGACCGGCATGGAGCCGGTATTGACGGGCACAAAGGGGCGATCGGCGCGGGGGCTGGTGGCATGAATGGTCTTGGCGACAAGCTCCTTGCCGGTTCCGCTTTGGCCAGTGATCAGCACCGTGGCGCGGCTGGCGGCGACCTGCATGATCAGGTCCATCACCTTCTGCATCTTCTCGCTCTTGCCGACCAGGTTGGGCAAGTCATAGCGCTTGAGGGCGCGGCGGAGTTGGTAGTTTTCGAGTTGCAGGCGCGATTTGTCGAGCGCGTTGCGCACTTCCAACAACAGCTTGTCGTTGTCCCAGGGCTTGGTGATATAGCTCTCGGCGCCCTGTTTGGAAGCCTGAAAAGCCATCTGGCTGGAATCGTAGGCGGTGATCATGATCACACCGACCTCGGGGCTGTCGCGCTTGATGTGCTGGAGCAAGTCGAGGCCGTTGCGGTCGGGCAGGTTGATATCGAGCAGGACCAGGTCGAAGACCCCGTCGTCGATGCGCTTCAACCCTTCGTCGCCGGTCGAGGCGCTGTCCGCCTTATACCCTTCGAGCTTCAGCAACTGCTCGAGGCTCTCGCGGATTTCCTGTTCGTCGTCAATGACCAGGATCGAGCCTTTAGCTGACATTCACCGGTTTCCTTACCGCGGGAAATTCCAGCCGGAAGGTTGTCCCCCGGCCTACCACGCTATCCACCTGGATCGATCCCGAATGTTCCCGGATAATGCCGTAAGTAACCGCGAGTCCCAAGCCCGTGCCGCGGCTGGTGGTCTTGGTGGTGAAGAAGGGATCAAAGATCTTGCGGAGGTGATCTAAGGGAATTCCGACGCCGTTGTCGGAGACTTCGACGTGCACGGAAGAGTTCTCAGCCTCCGTGGCAATGGTCAGTTCACCGCCGCGCGGCATGGCATCGCGGGCGTTCATAATCAGGTTCATAAAGACCTGCTGCAGTTTCCCCGAATTGCCGTACACGGCTGGCAGGGATGAACCCAACTGAGTATTCACGGTGATCTTGGCAGCCGTCAACATCGGATCCACCAGCGAGAGGGTTTCGCTGATCACGCGGTTCACATCCAAGTCGGCGTATTCGCTGCCGCCGACCCGCGAAAACTTCAGAAGGTTGTTGGCAATCTCGGAAGCACGGAACGCCTGCTTGATGATCTTCTCGAGCGTGCGGGTGCGCGGGTCGTCCGCATCCATCTGCCGCATCAGCATCTGCGCGTTGGAGGTGATCACGGCCAGGGGGGTATTCACCTCGTGCGCGACACCCGCCGCCAGTAGGCCGATCGAGGAGAGCTTCTCGGCTTGCATCAACTGGTCTTCCAGGTTCACGCGCTCCGTCAGGTCGGTGAAAATCAACAACCGCCCAATCACCTGGTTTTCTTTCCCGATCAAAGGAACGACCGAGAGGTTCACGATCAGGGAACGGTCTTCGGCATTGCGCAGATGGAATTTGTACAAGTTGAGCGTATGGTGCGGATCGGAAACCTGCGCGAGCTCGGCCCTGAGTTCGCGGGGGAAAATCGCCTCCAGCGTCCTCCCCAGCGCCTCGGAACGGCGCACTCCGTAAAGGCGCTCCAGGGCGGAATTCCAGGCTTCGACCTTGCCTTCCAGGTTGCAGGCCAGCACGCCGGCGTTGATGGATTCGACGATGTTCTGGTTGAAATCGCGCAGGGCCTGGTAATCGAGCGCCCTCAGTTCCAGGGATTCGTAGAGGCTCGCGTTCTCCAGGGCGATGGAAACATAACCGGCGATCGTCTGCAGAAGATCAATATCTTCGCTGGAGAGATATTCCCCGTCGCGCGTCTTGCCCAATCCCAGATAGCCGAGCGTACGCTCCTTGACCTTGAAAGGCAGGTAATAGTGCAGCTTGAGTTGCTCGATGGATTTCTGTGCCGCCGGCGAAAAGCCATAGGCCCGCTTCACGCTGTCGAAGAAGAGATAGCCTTTGGCGAGCGCGGGATGATTCGGGTCGAGGAAACCCGTATCCGCCCGGCCGGAAAAATTCATGCCCCGCGACCGAGCCAAGCGGAAGCCACTCGACTCCGAGGCCAGGAACACAGCGAGCCGGTCCACTCCCAGAGTCTCCGACAGGCGGTCGCAAATCTGCTCCAGCAGGCGATCGACGTGCAACTCGGAAGTGAGCTCGCGCGCGAACTCCAGCAGGGTGCGGCGGTAATCGTAGCGCTCGCGGTTGAAGAAGCGATCCACCCACTGTTGAATGTGGTTCACGACGGGTTGGAAGAAAATGGCGGTCAGAACAATCGCCCCGACCCAGGTGCTGCGGCTGGTGATGGGAAAGGTCGCGCGGAAGAAATCCGCGAACAGGGCGATCAGACCGAAATACACGCCCACAATGCCGGCCGTAGCGAGTGTGTAGGCAATGCCCCGGCGGAAGATGATGTCCACATCCATGAGCCGATAGCGCACAATGGCATAGCCAAAGGTGACGGGCAAAAACACGAGCGAAAGCGCCGAGGCATTCATCCAGGCGTTGGCTACATACCCCAAGAAATAAGGCAAGGCGTAGAGTGTGGCGAAGGGCGCTATCGCCAGCCAAGTGCCGCGCGTGACCCACTTCAACTGGTGTTTTAACACCGGGTCGCCAGCCCGCGCGTGAGAGTGCTGGAGCGCCAAGGCGCCAGCGACAAAGTAAGCCGCCAAGTAGAACAGCTCGACTCGATCCAGCAGCCATCGGGATTGCAGAAGCGATAGCGGTAACACCAGGATGTCCGTTCCGCATCCGGGGAAGGCGGGCGGACCATTCGTACGACGGCACCTGGAAGGGGCATGCCTGCATGCAATAACGGCAGCCCATGCACTTCTCAGCGTCGTACGTCACCGGGCCAAGCGCGGTTTTCTGCAACGCGCCCACGGG
>JAIQEZ010000229.1 GCA_020073545.1 Terriglobia bacterium
CAAACTGGTGGAACTGACCGGTGGTGAGCCGCTGCTCCAGGACGACGTCTATCCACTGACGGAGCGATTGCTTGCCGAGGAGTTTCGGGTGCTGGTGGAAACGAGCGGGGAGCGCTCCATTGGCCGGCTGCCGCATGCGGTCATCAAGGTGGTGGATGTCAAGTGTCCTGGGAGCGGGGAAGGTGAGAAGTTCTGCTCCGCTAACCTGGAAGCCCTGGAACGGAAGGATCAGATCAAGTTCGTGATTCTGGACGAAGACGACTATCGCTACGCTTGCGATTTCATGGCGAAGCATGCCCTCCGCAGACGTGTCGATGAGATCATCCTCTCGCCGGTCTTCGGCCAGTTGCCGCCCCGCCACCTCGCCGAGTGGATTCTGCGCGACGGGTTGGAGGTCCGCATGGGCCTGCAGCTCCATAAATTCATTTGGGAACCGGACGCGCGCGGAGTTTGAGAGCCGGGGTTGGATGAAGGACATTTATGAATTGTGAATGGCGAATTGATACGCGGCGTGGTGCGAACTTCGCTTTTGATGTCAGTGAGCAAGGTTGGCGCCTCGCGCGAGTTTCGAGAATAGCTGATTGCTGACCGCTGAGCACCCTGACCTGAAAACCGAGAACTGATGACTGAGAACTGTCAACCGACCACGGACAACGGACCACGGACTGGCAACCCTCTAGCTGTCGTGCTCGCCAGCGGCGGCATGGACAGTTGCGTCACCACGGCGATTGCCCATCGCGACTATCGGCTCGCGATGCTGCACGTGGCTTACGGCCAGCGGACGGAAGCTCGCGAACTCCGCGCCTTCCACGCTCTGGCGGATTTCTACCGGGCTGAGCATCGCTTGGTGTGCCGGCTGGACCACATGAAACAAATCGGCGGCTCGAGCTTGACCGACCCCGCCATGGCCGTGGAGCAAGCCAATTTGGAAAGGCAGGATATACCCTCGAGCTACGTTCCGTTCCGCAACGCGCATTTCCTTTCCATTGCCGTCTCCTGGAGCGAGGTGCTGGGAGCGCCCAAGATTTTCATCGGCGCGGTCGCGGAGGACAGCTCCGGCTATCCCGATTGCCGCCCGGAATACTATGCCGCCTTCAACCGCGTAATCGCCGCCGGAACCCGGCCGGAGACACAACTCGAAATCGTGACGCCAGTGATCCACATGCGGAAGAGTGAGATCGTGCGCCGCGGCCGGGAATTGGGCGCGCCCTTCGCGCTCACTTGGTCGTGTTACCAGGCCGAGGAGGAGGCGTGCGGCGTGTGCGATAGCTGTGCTTTGCGCCTGCGAGCTTTCGAGGAAGCAGGCGTTGAAGACCCCATTTCCTACGCCCAGCGCCCCCGCTACGCGCGGCGGGCGTAAAACGGCCCAAATGCACTTAAAGAAAGTCCGAAGAACACTAAACGGGTTACAGGTGATTGGGAACAGGAGGGGAAGAACGCAGAAGGACAGGTCACAGGGAACAGAAGCAGTGACCCAGTAAGCCAGTGAGTCAATGAATCACCACCGCCCGATGGCGCCCCCACGGTTCAAGGGACGGGGGGCCGCTCCTAATTCGCACCTACGGCGCTGGGGGGTTTGTGGTCGAGACCTGCGCGGCCAGGGCGGTGCCCGTCGGCTCTGACCCTGCACCAGTCCTCTGCCCGAGGAGTCGCGTAGCGGGTCAATTTCCCATCAGGGCGTCATACAACTGGGTGGATGGTTTCTGGGTGCGCCGCGATCCAGGCGCAACCGCCAACGTGACAAGGGGGACCACCTCTCCGGTTTGCCGATCGTCCAGGTGGATGGGTCAACCAAAGCCCGCTAGGAAGGATCCATCCTGCATTGCTTGCCACAAGGCGGTATCCCGTCCGAGACGCGAACAACTCGGGGAGGCCCCGTGGCCTTGACGCGAAGGTGGAACAGCGGTCTAATCGAGCAACCCCTGTCGCCAGCGGTCGGCAAAGGGGTGCACAGCCTCCTAAACCTGCTGCGCAAGGGCTGCTCAATCGTGAGCCGAGGATTATGCGGACCGAGGTGCCCGGATAACATTCCAGAGGCGAATTGCCGCATGCATTGGAATTCGTTACACAGCAGGCGGTTACGGCCGCGACGCGGCATTGGCGCTTTCCCGCTATGCCGACCGAGAAGGGTTTTGTGCAGGTCAGCCTAAACAAGAGTTAGGACTGACGCAACGTCGACGGAGAACTAGTCGTTGATCTCCAAGGAGCACAAGCCATGACAGGTAAACCCAAGACCATCGCTGAGTACCTCGCCGCCTTGAGCGATGAGAAGCGAGCCGCGCTTGAGAAACTCCGCAAGACCATCAGGGCTGCAGCGCCGAAGGCTGAAGAGTGCATCAGCTACCAGATCCCCGCTTACCGTCAAAACGGAATGCTTGTGGGCTTCGGCGCGACTGCGAAGCACTGCACCTTCTACCTCATGAGTTCTTCCACGGTGGAAACCCACAAGGACGAGCTCAAGGACTATGACACCAGCAAGGGCACCATCCGCTTTCAAGCGGACGATCCCCTGCCCGCCGCCCTGGTGCGGAAGCTGGTAAAGGCTCGGATCGCGGAGAACCAGCGGTTGATGTGCAAATGAAAAGAGCGTGCCTCTTGGGCAATTTGCAGTGTCCATCGTCGTGAATCCAATTGGAACTTGGCCCCTTCAGCCCCGCCCCCCGCAAGCCCTGAGAAACGCGCCGTCGTCTCCTGAATCGCTGAAGTAGCACTTGGTGGGGGTGTATACTTAGGGTTAGGCTGTATGATCCGTGCGTATGTCAACGTCCTCGCCAACAGTAGACGAAATGGATCGGCACCGCGCCGCAGTGACGCGATACATCCACTATCTCGTTCGGGATGCCACCGAGGCTGAAGACCTCGCCCAAGAAACGTTCCTGCGGGCGCACCGTCAGCGAACCACACTGCGCGACCCTACAGCACTGGAAAGCTGGCTCTACCATATTGCCACCCATGTCAGCATCGACCGTATGCGGCAGCGGGCGCGAGCTGTTAAGCGGCAGGTTGATACGCCCATCGAAGACTTACCGATTGCCGACCGAGATCGGCCCTCGCAACTCACCATCATCCAGCAAACCGAGATGAGTGAGTGCGTGCAGCGATACGTTGCCAAGCTGTCCGATGCGTACAAGGCGGTGCTGTTGTTGCACGATGCTGACGGGCTTACTGCCAGCGAGATCGCCCACCTGCTCCAACTTCCCCTGACCACTGTCAAGATGCGCCTTCATCGCGCTCGCCGGCAACTCGAAACCGCCCTGAACAGCGCCTGCGCGTTCGGACGCGACGAGCGCGGTGTGTTCATCTGTGAGCCGAAACCGGATGGCAAGTGATCGTCGCAGCCGGGTTGGTCAGTGCCCGACCGCTTGTCCCCGCGTACGGTCTCGATTGCTCTCCCGTTCCCATTGCCAACAGCCACACCAGCCCCGCCCAGTGGGGGAAATCGAATCCTTCTCGAGTAACGGCTTTAGCAGGTCGCTGAAAAATGGCAGTTAACAAAAAAATCCGCACCTCCAGTCGGCGATGGAGCCGAAGGGGCGCCGGTTCGGAACCCCTCCCGCCCACCTTACTCTGTGGGTTCTTGCGGCTTTCTGGATC
>JAIQEZ010000108.1 GCA_020073545.1 Terriglobia bacterium
CAGTTGCAGGATGAGGAGCGGCGGCGCATTGCCCGGGAACTCCACGACGCCATAGGCCAGAACCTCGTCGGTTTGGTGGCTAACCTCACCCTGGCGCACAGGTCGGCTGGTAAGATTCATCCGAAAGCGCGCCAAGCTCTAGCTGGAGGTCTGGAGGTGGCAGAGCAGTGCTTGAACGAGATGCGTACCCTCTCCTACTTGTTACACCCTCCACTTCTTGATGAAGATGGCTTGGGTTCAGCCTTAGCTTGGTACGTCAAAGGGTTCGCCGAGCGCAGCGGAATCAAGACCGATCTCAAAGTGTCTCCCAAGTTTGGCCGGCTGCCTCAGGAGGTAGAGACAACCCTTTTTCGCGTCGTGCAGGAAAGCCTTACTAACGTCCACCGTCACTCCAAAAGTCCGACAGCCAGGATACGGCTTTCGCGGCGCGGGACTGGGGTGAAGTTAGAGATAGCGGACAATGGCCAAGGGATGCCCACCCAGACCCTCCACTCGGGCAATCAGAATAGCGGACACCTTGGAGTGGGCATTATGGGTATGCGCGAGCGAGCCAGACAACTCGGGGGTCGGCTGGAAATCGATTCAAGCCGCCGAGGCACGACCGTCCGCGTGGTGATCCCGAATCCCGAGGTCGTTCCGTGAAGACGCTTCGTATCCTGGTGGCGGATGATCACGAGGTCGTGCGGAGGGGAATGCGAGCCCTTCTGGAAGTCCGTCCCGAATGGGAAGTTTGTGCGGAGGCGGCCACCGGGCGGGAGGCTATTGAACTGGCAAAACAGACGAAGCCGGACGTCGTGGTGATGGATATCAGCATGCCGGAATTGAATGGCTTGGAAGCCACGCGACAAATCCTGAAAGCCCTCCCCAGAACCGAAGTGCTTATCCTGACGCTTCATGAGTCGGAACAGTTAGTACGTAGAGTGGTCGAATCAGGCGCTCGTGCCTACGTCCTAAAGTCCGACGCGGGACGAAACTTGGTGGAGGGCGTGGCGGCGCTTAGCCGGCACAAAGTTTTTTTCTCATCCAAGGTGGCAACGGTCGTAGTGGAGAACTACCTGAAAGAGGGTAAGACCACTGGCAGAACGAACCGCCATCGTGACCTTCTGACCCCTCGCGAGCGAGAGGTTGTCCAGCTTCTGGCAGAGGAGAAGAGTAACAAGGAGATCGCGGCAACCTTGGGGCTCAGTGTTCACACGGTAGAAACCCACCGAAACAACATCATGCGCAAGCTGGGGATCCGTTCCTTGGCCGGCGTAATTCGCTACGCCCTTCGCAATAAGATTGCGCAGTTCTAGCGCGTGCCCGAACCCAACAATGGCAGCCGCCAATCTAAAGCTGCTTCGCGCCAGAAAGTCGGATTTCGCCCCCCAGTGCCTACAAAGGGTGAGTCGGCCCCCATTACCCCTTTCTTAGCTACCCAAAGATTACACTCGTGCCTGTATCCATGTCGAACCCTTCGTAATTTCCACCGACTCCACCCTGTAGTTTCCCCTCATTAACTGGGATGAGCAATTGTGACCAGTCGCATGAGCAGTACGGGACTGCAACGCGAGTTACCCGAATGTATAAAAGATATAGGAAGTGTACCTCTAGCTTCCATCTAGGATGTGCCTGGAGAGGGTGTTAGGGAGGAGGATCAACGTGCTTTGGACCATTTTCGCGATTCTGCTAATCCTGTGGCTGCTGGGCTTTGGGCTTCACTTTGGCGGAGGCCTCATCCACCTATTGCTCGTGGTTGCAGTGATTGTGTTGCTGTATAACCTGCTCACCGGTCGCAGATCTTTTTCGTGAGGCGGCCGAACCGGCCAAATCTTAGAGGTCGGCAAGATTTAACCCTGCTGCTCCTCTTATTCAGGGCCTGCTGGCCGTCGCTGCAGTGTTGGTTAGGGTCATCCAAGGCCGAAGACCCGTCGAATGATCGCGGAGGGTGCGCCCATGCCGCAAAACTCGTGGTTCAAAGTCCATGAAGCGGGACGAAGCTCTTTCTACGTGGCGGCGCGGCAACAAACTTGGTGGTTGCTTTTTCTCTATCTGGTCGCAGGAATGGCATCCGCATCGGCTCAGACCGGAAGCTCGGCCCCAACTGCGGAAGCCATCACCGCCCGCATGGCGCAGGCGCGGGCTGAGAACCGGGCCCGCCTTCGTCCTTACATCGTCACGCGGAACTACAGGCTGTTTGGCAAGGAAGGAAGCAAGGCTAAGTCGGAGGTGATTGCCGATGTAACCTTCGTTCCTCCGAACTCCAAAAAGTACACCATTCAGGAGACGAACGGGAGCGGACTGGGACAAATGATTGTTCGCCGCATGCTGGCAAATGAAGCAGAGGTCACAAAAGATTACGTGTCAACCGACTTGTCGACGGACAATTATGATTTCCGCTTCATCCGCGAGGCAGACGTAAGTGGCCAGCGCTGCTACGTGCTTGAGTTGCTTCCCAGGCGCAAAGAAAAACATCTGCTCCATGGCGACATTTGGGTTGATGCGGACACCTACTTGCTTCGCCGCTTCGAGGGCGAGACTGCCAAGACCCCCTCTTGGTGGGTGCGGGACGTGAGCGTCACGTTTGTCTACGGCGAGGTCGGCGGAATGTGGCTGCAGATAGCCTCGGAGGCCGTGGCCAACGTCCGGATACTCGGGCGTTCCACGATGGTTTCGCGCGACGTGAATTATCAGTTCCGCGAACTCGCTGCTGCCGGATCTTCAGTCCAAACGAGCTGTTTGAGGCGTATGCCCGAGGGACCTCTTCGACACCATGAGATCCCAGGTGCATCGAAGTGATACGTGCGTAAGGAAGATCCGTAGAATTGGACAACGCCTTTGAGTTTAGAGTGGCTCACCCAGACCAACATTCCATACCGAGCTTAGGCGTGAAAGGAGACTCAAGATGAGTTTTAGACCTCTGCATGATCGAATCCTGATCAAGCGGGTTGAAGAGAAGGAAGCCGTGAAGGGCGAAATCATCATTCCCGATACGGCCAAAGAGAAACCACAAGAAGGCGAAGTCGTCGCCGTCGGGCACGGCAAGAAGACCGAAGACGGAAAGGTGATCGCCCTGGACCTGAAAGCGGGCGATCGCATCCTCTTCGGCAAATATTCCGGCGCTGAAATCAAGATGGACAACCAAGAGTATCTGATCCTGCGCGAGGAAGAAGTGCTGGGCATCATTGAAGGCAAGGCAGCCACCGCAGGTGGGAAGAAGTAAGTCGGTAGTCGGCTGTCAGTAGCCGAAGACGGATGCGGTTCACTGAGAGCTGCTGGCTAACCGCCGCTGCGACGGACCACGGGCAAATAAAAAGATTTAACGAAATCCTGGGGGAATTGAATATGGCAAACGCAAAGCAAATTGTACACGGGGATCAGAGCCGTCAGGCGATTCTCCGCGGAGTGAATCAACTTGCGGACGTCGTGAGGATCACGTTGGGTCCCAGGGGTCGCAACGTGGTCCTGGACAAGAAATTCGGTTCCCCGACGATCACCAAGGACGGCGTGACCGTGGCGAAGGAAATCGAGCTGAAGGACCCGCTCGAGAACATGGGCGCGCAGATGGTGCGCGAGGTCGCTTCCAAGACTTCCGACGTCGCGGGCGACGGCACCACCACCGCGACCGTGCTGGCCCAGGCGATCTTCCGCGAGGGCGCGAAAACGGTGGCCGCCGGGGCCAACCCGATGGGCGTGAAGCGCGGCATCGAAAGCGCGGTGCGCACCATTTGTGGTTACGATGAGACCGGCAAAGACGGTAACAAAAAGCACATCAAGGGCGAAATCGACAAGATCTCGAAGCCGCTTGAGGGCTCGATGATCGCGCAAGTGGGCGCGGTTTCTGCCAACAACGATCACACCATCGGCAACATCATCGCCGAGGCCATGAAAAAGGTCGGCAAGGACGGCGTGATTACGGTCGAGGAATCCAAGACCATGGAGACGACGCTGGAAGTGGTTGAGGGCATGCAGTTTGACCGCGGTTATCTCTCTCCTTACTTCGTCACCGACCCCGAGCGGATGGAGTGTGTGCTGGAGAACGCGCTGATCCTGATTCACGAGAAAAAGATCAGCTCGATGAAAGACATCCTGCCCCTGCTCGAGCAGATTGCCAAGTCCGGCAAACCGCTGCTCATTATTGCGGAGGAGGTTGAAGGCGAGGCCCTGGCGACCCTGGTGGTGAACAAGCTGCGCGGGACGCTACAGTGCTGCGCGGTGAAGGCGCCGGGCTTTGGCGATCGCCGCAAGGCCATGCTCGAAGACGTCGCCATTCTGACGGACGGCAAGGCCAT
Organism: Terriglobia bacterium; assembly: GCA_020073545.1. Taxonomy (GTDB): domain Bacteria; phylum Acidobacteriota; class Terriglobia; order UBA7540; family UBA7540; genus Bog-366. Next base: position 4,272 of record JAIQEZ010000108.1, read on the forward strand.
TTCCGAGGACCTGGGCATCAAGCTCGAAAACGTGAAGCTGGATGACCTGGGCCGCGCCAAGAAGATCACCATCGACAAGGACAACACCACCATCATCGAGGGTGCCGGTAAGAGTGCCGACATCGAGGGCCGGGTGAAGCAGCTCCGCACTCAAGTCGAGGAAACCACGTCGGACTATGATCGTGAAAAGCTGCAGGAGCGTTTGGCGAAGCTGGTCGGCGGCGTCGCTCAGATTAAAGTGGGTGCCGCGACCGAGACCGAGATGAAGGAAAGGAAAGCGCGGGTCGAGGATGCCATGCACGCCACTAAGGCGGCCGTCGAGGAGGGCATCGTGCCCGGCGGCGGAGTGGCGCTGGTGCGCTGCATCCCCGCCCTCCACAAGCTGAAGGGCGAGGGGGACGAGCAGATCGGCATCAACATTGTTACGCGCGCGCTCGAAGAGCCTCTACGCATGATCGTCGCCAACGCCGGTCATGAAGGCGCGGTGGTGGTGGAGAAAGTGAAGTCGAACAACAACCAGAACTATGGCTTCAACGCGGAGACCGAGAGCTTCGGCGACCTCGTCGCGGATGGCGTCATCGACCCTACCAAGGTCACGCGCGCCGCGCTCCAGAACGCTGCATCCATTGCTTCCCTGCTCCTCACCACCGAGGCGCTGGTCAGCGAGTACCCGGACAAGGAAGATAAGACTTCGGCAGGATCCCCGGGAGGCATGGGCGGAGGGATGTACTAAGAGGCGGCCGACACTAGTCAGTTGTCGGCAAGAATGGGTTTCCAACGCACCTCTGCTTCCAGGCGCTGTTCTGGCCCTCGTTCGCGGGCTAGCGGATTCTACGGATGAGATTGGTGATTTGTGCAGCGACTATCCCGGCCAATCAGGCCCGCCGCGCAGGTAAGTACTCGGGAGGAGGACGGAACCACACTGGTTTCGCGCGAGGTGGAAGATGATAATTCAGATTCGGCGAACTCGCGGCTGCCGATTCTTCGGCCAAAACAGAGCCTCTGAACACATGGCTGGATGCATTTCGTCGGCACCGTGCGGTTCCAATCGTCGAAGGGATTTGTTCATGAGGAGGCTCAACATGCAACTAGACACGGCCTTTCAGTTTGCAGTGATGCAAGCTAGCGCGCCACTTCCTGGGGCGCCAGTGCCCATGGAGGTAAGAAGCTGATGGCAGAGAATGCCAGGGCAGGCATGATCCTGATCAAGGAAGGCACGCCTTTGCCGGAAAGCTTGCAGTTAGAGAGCGATCCGTATTTGAAGGGCTGGAGGCTGGTCAAGAATCTGGGTAGCTCTGGAATGGATCGGAAACTCTGTGAGGCAGGATGGACCTTTTTCCACATGGCGGGTGAGGTCAAGGCGATTGTCTTTGGCTCTGATTCAGAAAAAACGACCCGCCGGGCAGTTAAAAAGGTCATTGCCAACATGAAATCGGACAGATTCAACTGCCTGGAGATATCCCAAGTGGCCGCGAAGGGTTTCCTCGGGCTACCCTACGTGACTGTCTCTGCCTACCCGAGACATATTCAGGAGAGTATGTTTCTGTTCCACGCCAAACGCCTTGCGGAATGGGATCGAGCCAAGTTGGCCGCCATCTGAACCGATGCGCAGAGTTCGCGAAGGAGGGGATTGTGTCGGTAAGAAACGGTGACAAAGCCAGATTCGGTCGATTACGGAAGCAGAAGATTCACCTGCGGAAGCGCATCCGCGAAATGCGGGGCGCGATGGAAAACAAAACGACAAGGACAGCAATTGCCGCCTCCAAGTAAGACGGCACAACTTCGCTGCCGCTCGAGCCAATGGGCTGATGAAGTCGGGAAGGCTGACGTTCGACAGGTGGAATGAACTCTGCAATCGTAAAGTATCAAGTCCCCTGAAGGAGGACTCCCATGATCAGCACTCCTGTTGCACCAACCCACGGAATCACAGCGCCTGCTGAAACAGGCCCTGGAAGGCCGATCGATCAAGGTCAATTGGCTGAGAAACTACCGAGAGGCTTTGCCGCTGCTCAGGGAGGCCGATCCACCCCACCTGGTTCTTGCGGAAGCGCTGCTTCCTGACGGCACCTGGGCGGACGTGATCAACCTGGCGTGCCAGGCACGAAAGCCCGTGAAGGTCATTGTGGTATCGCGTCTCATCGATGTCAGGCTCTATGTGGAGACGATGGCCGGCGGGGCGTTTGACTTCCTTGTGCCTCCCGTGACCAGTGATGAACTCACTCACGTCGTGGCCTGCGCAGTGGAGAGCGTTTTGAATCTGCGGCGAACGCAAGCCCAGGGTGCGGACGCAGAGCTCACGGGCCGCTATTGCCGAAGCCACCAAGACCCCCAACCGCTCGCAGGGATGAAGGAAGACAGGGGTGCGTGACCTTTAGTGGAATCTACCGCTCGTTCTAGAGGAGGCTTCTATGCAGTCACTCGCGCAAGGCCAGTTCGTCAGGCACGTCCAGTACGGCCTCGGTGTGGTGACCCAATCGGACGCCGAACGCACCTCCATCGACTTCCACCTCCACGGACCCAAGAAATTTGCCACCAAGCTCATGGTTGTTGAAGTGACCGACGAAGCCCCTCCGCCAAAACCCCGGCCCGCCCGGCGCAAGGGAGTATCAACCCAGTTTCCTCCAGCCACGATATCGGTGATTGGCAAGTGAGTGAGAAGGTCAGCGTCCAGGACGCCGGTTTTGAGGTCCGGCATCAGCCCCGGAATGCACCTTCCGAGTGCTTGAAGGTCCAAGCGAGCCGCAGGAGTATGGGCGAACGTCGAGTTTGGGGATGAATGGCGAGTAGGCGCGATGTGTTTACCTATGCTCGTGTGCCGGGTGCACTCGTTGTGGACGTGTCACTGCCCACTCTCCAGAAAACAAACGCGCAAACCCTTTGCTTCCTCTAATCACCGGTGGCGCAACCCGCCGTCCGCTCCTCGGAGGCAATTCACATGGTCGTATGACACGCAATCTGGAGAAGTGATTCGCAGTACCGAGAGCCGTCGTTACATCAGACGTCCGGAGGGTCAGCAGTCCGGCTTGGTGTGAAGCGTGGAAGTCCAGGGTTCTGTACTCGGTCCCGGGCCCCCGCCTTCCTTGCCCGCTGCCGGTGGAGAGCGCTCACGGTCCGGCAAAGACCACTTCCGGTTGCAGGCGACTGACATACTCGGTTTTCACCCAAACGCACGGTCCGCGTTCAGTCTTCATTTTGGGCCATAGGTTCCAGATCAGGGCAGGGATTTCTTCCGCATCGGTAGGAGTGTGTTCGAGAGAAATCGCCATGCGCGGCCGGAAGCGCGCGACGGTTTGCTTCGCACCCCTCAGGGCCTGCCGCTCTGCGCCCTCGATATCCATTTTGATGAAATCCACGCTTTGAAGCTTTAATTCTGAAGTCAATTCATCGATGGTCGTCAGTTGGACCGTCGGACCGGCCTGGCTGTGGGGGAAGTTCAGTGCGACGCTGTCCCCACCCGACTGGGGACCGTAGGTGCGCAGGACTAACTCGGCGTCTCGGTCCCAGACACCCTTCGGATATACAATGACGCGGCCTGCCCGGATCTCTTCCTCGAAGGTCTTGCGAAGGCAATTCACATTCTCGGGTGCGGGCTCAATCGCGACGACTAACCCCGCTCCCTGGCTGAGGGCCTTCCTTGTAAAAACGCCCACGTTGGCGCCGCAATCGAGCACCGTGTCACCTGCCCGGACGCCGTGCTCACCCTTACCATACACGTCATCGTCCTGATCGATTAGCATTCCTGCGAGTATTTCCCGGTCCCGGGTGGGAATCCAGAACCGTCCTTGCGGAGCCTGCACCCAGTCGAAGGCACCATCGGATTTCAGGACGGTGATCTTCGGGTATAGGTCATAGAGGCGATCGAATCTATCGTCAGAGTCATCGATGGCGCCCGAGAGGCTCGTGAGGGGACAGCCCCGGTAACGGGACCGCGCCAACTGCACGAAGCGGGCGGGCTTAGAGCCCGGGTAAAGAAAACAGGCGATGAGCACAGCCGCCACGATCACGGCTCCTGCGATGATGATTGCGATTCGCTTCATGGGAATGACTCCGGTGTCCGTCCAAGAGGGAAACGAGCTGTTTTCAGCAGCTCCTCGGTGGAAAGTATTGCCGTCACCTCGGAGGACAGAATTGTATCAGCCTTCGCCTACGGCTCTTTCAGGGTTACAGGACGCGTAATCGGTCGGCTGATCACGGTTCGCTCCCGGCCAACGTAGTTGCGGAAAATGGCCTGAAGCGCGGGGCTCTCCTGGACCCGCATGTTCGACCAGCGGCCCGTCGCCGGGTCATTCCTAAAGGCGGCATTCCACCAGGAGAACCCGATGACTTTCGGCCAGCGGCCTCTCAGGAGGTCCGCGAGGGCGGCTTTCGCCCACGCCGCCTGATGGGAGTCGTCAATCGCCCCGAATTCGCAGACGATGACCGGCTTGTCGGTGAGCCGCCGCAAGCGAGCGTAGGCCCAATCCATCTGGTAGCGAAACGAGACCGCACGCTTGTCGCTGGGTAACTGCCGGCCGTACACACTGACGCCCACCCAGTCGATCCACTCATCCCCCGGGTAGTAGTTCTCGAAACGGTTCCATTCCTCGACCGGCTCATCCCATGGGTCAACGTGGAAAACCCAGCGAATGTTGTACGCGCCCTCTTCCCTCGCGAGGCGAATGATGTGCCGGTACGCCTCCCGGAACCGAGCTACGGAATCGTCATAGGACCCCTTGCCCTTGTTATACAAGCCGTTCCAAGGAAACCACCAGCCATTGACCTCAACCCCGTACTCAGCGATCACCGGCGAACCGAATCTCCTGGCGTCCTGCATCCAATTCCGCAAGAGCGGGTCGAACTTGCCGGCGAGGATGTTTTCAAGCGAGTAGACCGGGTCGGGCCTGGGGATCGCAGCGCTGCTCAGGAGCATTAGCCGGATGTAGGGAACACTGCCGTTGGCGCGAATCCAGGAGGCGGTCTGATAGGGGAAGTCCGGACTCTCGTACCAGTTGTTCCAAAAGTAGACCCAGGTAGGCTGCTTGCCCACGGCGCGTTCGTACGACAGCACGTCGAAGGGGGTGATGTCCCCTCCCATGCCATTTCTCCCGCCGGGGAAGACTCCGTGGTAAAGCTTGCCAGGGGGAGGTTCAACTAACGTTTTCGCAGGGACGGGCACCGGCTGGCGATCGCGGGCGGCACTGGCCGCGACCGCGATCATGATGGCGACGACAACTCGCCATAGTCTATCCGAGCCTCGCGGCTGGTGGTCTACCGGAGTCATGTCTATCCCCAATTCTGCCATATTGTACGGACGCCGTCAGTGCAGAAAAGTATCAGGACACGAGATTGCGGGGGAATAAGAAGTCAGCTTGAAAACTCGGAAAGTTTGTCGCATTATGCCCAGCACCATTGCGGGTCGCGCGGGACTCTATAGGCGTGCGCATGATATTATATCGCCGATTCATATGAGTGCTGGCTTTCTAGCGCGTGTGAGGTGTCTGCGTTTCCGCAGTGTCTCGACCGCGGGGATAGTCCTCGTCGCTTCGCTGTGGGTGTCTGCCCCTCCGAGGATGCTCTGCGCAGCGGAGGCGGCGGATACGGACACAGCCGTCATCCTTTATGACAGCCTGCCTGACCCTCATGCGGGACCGTATGTTCATGCCCTTTTCCTGGAGAACTTGCTCACCCACTTCGATCTGCGCGCGGACCTAATTCCTCTCACCAAGTATCGGCGCGGACAATTGCGGGGATACCGCGCGGGTTTTTTGATCGTGTCCACACCCGACACGAAGATTCCGCCTGCTGTGCTCGCCGACGTTCGGGCGACCAAGCAACCGTTTGTCTGGATGGGTCGATATATCGAGCAGCTTCTCGCCAGCCCAGAAGCGCGCCGCCGTTACGGCTTCAGCTTTGTGGAGTATCGCCAGGACCTCGATTATCGGAACGTTTCGTACAAACAGACCATGCTGACCAAGCCGGAGCCGGACCTGAACATCGTGTCGGTCACGGATCCGAAAGTCGCCGAAGTGGTGGCGACGGCGGTCAATCAGAAGAAAGTGTCGAGTCCGTACGTGGTGAGGAGTGGCAGTTTCTGGTATTTTGCCGATCGGCCGTTCTCCTTCATGGCGGAGGGAACCCGCTACCTCGTCATCTGTGACTTGCTCCATGACATTCTGGGAATCGATCACCCGACCGAGCAGCGGGCGCTGGTGCGTGTTGAGGACGTCAGCGTCGATGACGACCCCGATGAACTCGTCAAGGTTGCGGACCTGCTCGCCAACCGGCATATTCCCTTCCAGATAGCCATCATCCCGATCTTCCGCGACCCCGCGCATTCGCTGGAGATCCGCCTCGGGGACCGGAGGTCGACGGTGGCGGCGATCCGCTCCATGATCGCGCGCGGCGGCACGCCGGTGATGCACGGAATAACGCATCAGGTGCACGGGCTGAGCGGAGATGAGTATGAGTTCTGGGATGAGCTCGGCGATCGCCCGGTCAGCGGCGACTCCGCAAATTTCGTGTTGCGGCGGTTGCGTCTGGGCCTATCGGAGCTTTTCGCCAACGGCATCTACCCGGTCGCGTTCGAGGTGCCCCATTACGGGGCCTCCGAAACGGATTACCGTACGCTCGGGCAAGTCTTCTCCTTGTTCTATGATCGTCCCATGGTCGTGCCCGACGACACAACCACACAGATCGTGCCCTACCCAGTTGTGGATCGGTACGGGCGGCACATCGTACCGGAAGACTTGGGATATCTTCCGGAGGACAATCCCGACCCGGAACGGTTGCTCCAGTACGCCCGCAGCTTGCGGGTAGTGCGCGACGGGGTCGCCTCGTTCTACTTCCACCCGTTTCTGAACCAGAAGTTGCTCGAGCGCCTCGTCACGGGGATCAGCAATTTGGGCTACCACTTCGTCTCCTTGCGAGGCTTCGGCGGCACGGTTGACTTCGAGGGGCGGTACGCCGTTCGCACCGCTTCGGGGACAATCCAACTATCTCCCAAGGATGAGTACTGGCGCTTGCAACGCTTCGATGCCAGCGGGCAATTGGTGGGAACCGATCTATCGCCGGCGCGATTGAGCGGCTCCGTCGACGTCGCGGTTCAAGTACCGCCGGGTGGGTGGGCCGCGCTCGACTGCCTGAAACAGGTGCCGCGGGAGCCCGAGCGCGCAACTTCCTGGGTGGCGCGGCTGTGGCAATGGTGGAGTGGTACGCAGCCGGCCGCTCGAGCATCCTCCACGGTCGTTCGGGACAAGTTTGCCGGGCCTCCCAGCGCCTGGATCCTTTGGCTGGACAACCCGTCCGCCGCGGCGGGACACAACCAGGAGAGCTACAAAACAGTGCTCGAGGCCCTCGGATATCAAGTGAAGCTCGTGAAGAGTGCCAAGTTCACCCAGGTGCCGGGGGCCAAGGACGTTCTCCTCGTCATACCGCGAGCTGCTGGTGCGCGGCTGTCTGACGCGCAGCAACGGCAGGTTGTGCGGTACCTCACGACAGGCGGTGAAGTGGTTGCCGACGGCCCGCAGGCTTGGCTCCAGAAGATCGGGTTTGGATTCCCTGGTGGGCAAATGATTGTCACCTCCATCTCTGATCTGAGCCATCCGGAAATGAAATTGACTTGGCGACCTGAGGAACGCATAACGCGTTTTACTGCGCCCGCCGACGCCACCGAATTAGTGGCCGATGTGGAGAGTGGCCAAGCGCTGGCGCTGGCCGGCTCCTCCGGTTCGGGTCACTACATCTATTTGGCGGCGCCTCTCGACAATCACACGAGCGATGGCACCAGCCAGTATCCGTATTTTCCGGAATACCTCAGCACCACGTTCGGAGTAAGTACTCCGCTGCGTAACTACCGGCTGGAGGTCTACTTCGATCCCAGCTACCGCCCAGGCGCCGACTTCAATCGGTTGGCCACCGTCTGGCGCCGAGCGGGCATCAGCACGGTCCATATCGCCGCATGGCAGGTCACGAGCAAGTTCGCATTCCCCTATGACGAATTCATCCACGCCTGCCACCGCAACGGCGTGGCCGTTTACGCGTGGTTCGTCTTCCCAGCCGTCACGCCACGGATGTGGGACGAGCATCCGGAATGGCGGGAGAAGACGGCGAGCGGCACGGATGGCAGGGTGGGCTGGCGCCTGTCGATGAATTTCCAGAATCCGGCGTGTTTCCGGGCGGCGATGGATTGGATGACCGAACTCCTCGAAGCCAGCGATTGGGACGGCGTCAACATTGCGGAATTGAATTTCGACGCTGACTTTAAGGATTGGCTGCGCCCGGATAAGTTCGTTCCGATGAACGACATCGTGCGCGCTGACTTCAGGAAGAAGGGGGGCTTTGACCCCATCCAGTTGTTCCGGCCCGCCTCCCCGCACTATTTCAAGACCGACCCGGCCGCGCTGGCCGCCTTCGAGCATTACCGCGAGGACATTGTGATCGATTGGCACCGGCAGGTGCTGGCAGAGCTCGAGCCGCTCCGCAAGCAGCATGGCTGGGAAGTCATCGTCACAGCACTCGATAGCCTCCACGACGACTACGTGCGGCCCGCGCTCGGCGTGGACTCGCGCCGCTTGGTGGGCTTGATGAAGGAATTCCCGTTCACGCTGCAGGTCGAAGACCCCGCACGTTTCTGGATGGCTCCGCCGGACCGCTACCGGCGCTTCGCAGCGACCTATCGGAAGCTGGTGCCTGACCCGCGCCGCCTGATGTTCGACGTCAACGTCGTCCCGAATCGCGATATCCAGGGCACTTTCTTACCGTCGGTGACGGCCACCGGCACGGAACTGGCCCTAACCCTCGCGGATGCCGCTTCCGCCTCCGGCCGGGTCGCCGTATATTCGGAACACACCGTGCCGCCGCAGGACTGGGATCTCATCCAGTTGGTGTTGAGCCGTCCGGCGGCGATGGCCGCACGGCGCAACGGCTTGCAGGTCAACACCCCCACCTCCCTGCTGCTCACCCCCGCGGATGACCCTCTCTATTACGTGGACGGCCGCGCGTGGCCAGCCGTCTCGGCGGATGGCTTGCTGGTGCCGAGCGGGTTGCACTCCATCTCGACCCAGCGCAACTGGTATCAGTTTCTTCACACCGACGAATTCCAGGCGCGCATCGTGAGTTGCACGGCCGACCTGCTCGACGCGCAAGCCGATACCACCGACCTGACCTTTCATTACTGGGCGCCGGGCAGGGCCATCATCATGTTCGACCAGCAGCCGCACGACATCCTTGTCGACGGCGCGCAGATGACGCTACCGATCGAGCGGGGCGGCCGAAACTGGGCCGTGGCCTTCCCCGCCGGCGACCACCGTGTTATGGTAATCACGAACACCAAAGCCGGGGTGGCCGTCGATGTGGTAGGCTGGGCGTCTTCCTGGGCCATCGGTGCTTTTGGCATCCTGGTGACGGCCTTGATGGTAATTGTCTACTTGCAACTTCGGCTGGCGCGGCTTATGAACCGTAACGGATAACAGCCCATGTCGTACTCGCATTGGGTCATCGACGCGCTGTTCGTGGGCACGGTCGCCCTGATTTGGTTCATGCTGGGCTACCAGTCAATACTCTTTTTCCTCGGGCACGTTTATTACCGGCGGACTCGCAAGGCTTCGAGGGATGTGCCGGAGATTCCTGATTCCGAGTTGCCCGGCCTGTCCGTGCTGGTGCCCTGTCACAATGAAGGGCGTGTCATCGCGCATACAATTCGCGCCCTGCAGGGGCTGGAATACCCGGCCGACAAAATCGAGTTCCTCCTGATCAACGATGGGAGTACGGACAACACCGCCGAAGTCATCCGCAGCTTCAGTGCAGATCACCGTGTTCGCCTGTTGGACGTCCCCCCTCCTCTCAGTGCACGGGGCAAGGCCAGCGCACTCAACTTTGCTTTGCCCTACACGCGGCATCCCGTGCTCGCCGTTTATGACGCCGACAACCTTCCCGAGCCCGGCGCTCTTCGCGTGCTGGCCGCGCACCTCGTGCACCACCCCGAGCTCGCCGCGGCGGTAGGGATGTACCGCGCTTGGAACCGGCGCCGCGCCTTTCTGACGCGGCTCGTCAACATCGAGGGCATCGGCTTCCAGTGGATTGTTCAGGCCGGCCGCTGGATGCTGATGCGCTTGACGATGCTGCCTGGCACGAATTACGTGATCCGCAAGGCGATCATCGAACGAGTCGGGGGCTGGGACGAGCGGGCGCTGACGGAGGATTCCGAACTGACGGTCCGCCTCTATGAGGCCGGATACTATGTTCAACTCGTTCCCACCTCGGTGAGCTGGGAGCAGGAGCCGGAAACCCTGCTGAATTGGTTTCGACAGCGCCGGCGCTGGGTCCGGGGGTTCAACTATGTGATGCAGAAACATGCCTTCAAGCTCCTGCGCGCCCGCCCCCGTCGAATCGCCTTCGAGATACTCTCCTCACACTTGTTGTATTACTTCTTCTTCCTGGCCATAGTGGTCTCCGATATCCTTTTCGTCCTCTGCCTCGCCCACCTGATCAACATCAATGTGCCCGGACCTTACAGCCTCGTCTGGATCCTCGCCTATGCGACGTTCGTTCTCCAGCTCGTCATCGCGCTCTCCTGTGAGAAGGGCGAGGATACCGCGGCCAACATTCTGCTGACCATCGTGATGTACTTCACCTACTGCCAGCTTTGGATTCCCGTGGTGGCAGCCGCCTTTTACGATGATTTCATCATTCGCCGGGAGATGAAATGGGCGAAGACTGAACGCGTCCAAGTGGGAACAGCCTGACCCGTGGTGTGGCCCGACAGTTTTTGTGGTTTCCGCAAGGTACGTGGATACCCCGTAGAGGTTCCCTTCCAAACGCGGAGTATTCGCTCCACCACACTCCAACCCTCTGGCGCCGAGAAGCACACCGCATGAGTGGCAAACGTTTTCATGTCCTCGTGGTATTTGGCACGCGTCCCGAAGCTATCAAGCTCGCCCCAGTGATCCATGAGCTCCGGCGTTTTCCAGGTCAATTCAAGACCAGCGTCTGCATCAGCGCACAACACCGGCAGCTGCTGGAGCCGATTCTGCGCTGGTTTCGGATCCCCGTGCACTACGATCTGGATGTCATGCGGCCCAATCAAGAGCTGTGCGAGCTTTCGGCCCGCATTCTTGATCGGTTCCATGCCGTGCTCGCTCCCCGCCGGCCTGACATGGTCCTGGTGCAGGGAGACACGACAACCGCCATGGTGGCGGGCCTCGCGGCCTTCTATCACCGCGTGCCCGTCGGCCATGTCGAAGCAGGTTTGCGGACGCTCGACCGATATTCGCCCTTCCCGGAGGAGATTAACCGCCGGCTGGTTTCGCATCTGGCTGACGTTCACTTTGCGCCTACAAGTTGGGCTCGGATCAACCTTCTGAAGGAAGGGATTCCCAGGAAGCGGATCTTCGTTACGGGCAACACCGTGATCGATGCGTTTCTGGAGACGCACGCTCGGGTATTGCGCCGTCCTCCGGCTCTCGCTCAGCTTAAGGGATTCAAACTCGAGGCGCGTAGGCTTATCGTGGTGACGGCACATCGCCGCGAGAATTTCGGGCCTGGCCTCACGAGTATCTGCAGAGGATTGCAGCGCCTGGCATCGCAGCGGGATGACATCGAAATTGTCTTTCCTGTTCACCCCAACCCCAACGTGCAGTCGGTCGTGCGGCCCATGCTGGCAGGTATCGACCGAATCCACTTGATCGATCCCTTGGAGTATCCCCAATTCGTGTGGCTGCTCAGCTCGGCCTACCTGGGCCTCACCGACTCCGGCGGCATCCAGGAGGAAATGCCGTCCCTGCGGCGCCCCGTCCTGGTGATGCGAAAGAACACCGAACGCCCCGAGGGTCTGCACGCGGGAGTGTGTAAGCTTGTCGGCACATCGGCCGAAGTGATTGTGCGCACGGTCGGGCAGTTGCTCGATGACCAGCAGGCCTACGCCCGGTTCGCGAGGCGGCGCAATCCTTTCGGTGATGGCAAGGCAGCTCAAAAAATTGTGGCAACGCTGAAACATATCCTCGCCAGCGCGCCAGGGTCGAATTCCAGGCGCGTTCGAGCGCTGGGCAAGCCTCCGATCTGAGTGGGTAAGAAACAAAACCAGCCATTTCGCTTCTGCTTCAACATGTCTTGGCAAGCCGATTTTCAGGGATCACGTGTCACCTCGCATGCTGCCCGGACTTTCGGGTTGGAGTGGGAGGAATCGGGATGATCGAGCGGACCCCTCACTCAGCACTTATTGAAAAACCAGGCACCCTTCAGGCCAAGGTTATTTTCCCCCTGAGAAGACATGGAGGATAGAGAGCAACTGCGCTAGAATGGGTGCCCAGAAAAGTCTTTTCTCTGCTCACGTAGTTCGGAAGTCCCGCGAACATACGATGAGGAGGTACCGCACAATGACGTCGCGCACTAAGATTCTGCTGATGGTTTTCGTGGGCGCGGCGGTGAGCCTGGGGACTTTAGTGGCTCAGGCTCAGAAGAAACCCGCCATCGCCTATCCCGCTTATCCCAACGATCCCCGCAAGTGGAGACACGTCAAGACCATGGTGATCTTCAGCAAGGACAACAAACTGTTTAACAGGTTTGGAGGCCTCCACAACGTTTATGTGAATGACATCGGCTGGCCCTCGCTGAAGGCAGGCAAACCCTACCCGGATGGTTCCGTGTTTGCCCTCGAACTCTTTGACATCAGCACCCCCCAGGGGGCGATCGAGCCTCGGGGACGGAAGGCCCTTTACATGATGAAAAAGAGCTCTAAAGTTTATACGGACACGGGGGGCTGGGGCTTTGAAGTTTTCCAGGCCTATCAGCCAACGGGTTCTTTGAAGGACATGAAAGAGTGTTTTAGCTGCCACGCAAAGCAGAAGAACAAAGACTACGTTTATTCAGATTATATGGAGTAGGAGCAGCACTCAGCCAGTCGGATTGGACGCAAATTCCGCCGGGGCGGGGGAAGGGTGAGTTCGTTCCTGCCCCGGCATGAGGGTGGCCCCAAGCCGGCCGCGACTTTCACCAAAGCGAACAGTAACGGCGCCAGAAGTATTACCGCCCGGAGTCGCAGCTCGCTTGGCTCGGAGCTGGCTGGGGGGATGGGTGTGGGAACCTCGCCCGTCGAACCAGGAAGTTCCTTGAAGGACGGATACGCTCAGTCCCTCAACCGGAAACTCCGAGAAGACCGCTCGAGTCGCGAGATCCTGTAAACCCCAGCGTGGGCGAGGGTGTTGAACGCGCGGCGGCGAGGGGGGTGGACTCGTCCTTTCCGTTGTGGTGGGCCCTCAGGTGTCGAGACCGCCCTCGTCCAGCCTCCCTTGTTAGCATGGCAATCGGTTGTAGAGTCTCGACAATAGCTGGGACCTTGCTTATCGCGCCCGCTGACTGGAAGGAGGCCTTATGATCACGCCGCAAGTTCATCGCTCCACTCGAATCAAACGACGGTATGTCGGCATCGTGGTTCTGTGCTTCTGCGCAGTGTGGCTTATGCCGGTCGGGTATGGGCAGGCTGATCAGGTGAGCCGAATGATCGCCGACCTCAAGGATAGACATGCGCAGGTCCGACGGGATGCGGCAAGTGGGTTGGGATACAGCAAAGACCCCCGCGCCGTCGGGCCCCTGAGCGCCGCCCTCAAGGATGCAGACGCGAGGGTCCAACGGGAAGCGGCCGAGGCGTTGGGAAAGATCAAAGACCCCCGCGCCGTCGAGCCCCTGCTCGCCGCCCTCAAGGATGCAGATTCGTACGTCCGAGGTTACGCGGCCGGGGCGTTGGGAGAGATCGAAGACCCCCGCGCCGTAGAGACCCTGATCGCCGCCCTCAAGGATGCAGACGCAGGGCTCCGATCGAATGCGGCCTGGGCGTTGGGAAAGATCAAAGACCCCCGCGCCGTCGAGCCCCTGCTCGCCGCCCTCAAGGATGCAGATTCGTACGTCCGACAGCATGCGGCCCAGGCGTTGGGAAGGATCAAAGACCCCCACGCCGTAGAGCCCCTGCTCGCCGCCCTCAAGGATGCAGATTCGTACGTCCGAGATTACGCGGCCGAGGCGTTGGGAAGGATCAAAGACCCCCGCGCCGTCGAGCCCCTGATCGCCGCCCTCAAGGATTCAGACAAGGACGTCCGAAAGTACGCGGCCCGGACGTTGGGAGAGATCAATGACCCCCACGCCGTAGAGCCCCTGCTCGCCGCTTTGAAGGAGCCTGACCTTGCTGTCATCGCCGGAGCTTATTCATTCTTCATTGGAAGAGCTGAAAAGGGCTCAGAGGATGCTTTGATCCAGGCGCTGAATGCTTCTGACTACAGCAAGTCGATGGCCGAGGACTACTTAAACTGCGGGAATTCGGCGTTGGAAGCAGCAGCACGTGAATGGGCATGGAAGCACCGTTATCAGATAACGGCAGGGGGTGGAGGGGGAACTGTCCGGTGGGGCAGTCGGCGGTAAAACGGTGTGGCATCTTGGCAGAGATGAGGGGTGCCAGGGAGGTGGCGCAGATTCGGTTGCTTTTCGACCGAGGCTGCGAGCGCGTAGGTTCGAGCTTGGTAGCGCAGTCCCGCTCTGCGGGACTCCGCTACTTCGGCAAGCGTTGGGCGGCGTCCTCGTCGGCGTAGGCAGCGACGATCTCTCCGAAATAGATGCGATGGAAATCTCCGCCCGGGTAGGCCTCTTCGCGCACGGCCTGGGCGAGCGTCTCAGGCACGACGTCATTGCGATGCAGCGTTCGGCACTCATAGTGCACGACGCATTCCTTAAGGATGGGGGGGCGCACCTCGCGGCTGGGAATCGGCGTCAAGTGCATCTCTTGGAACTTGTCGTGATCACGCCCTGAAACCGTCCCGCAATAGCTCGCGGCCGCAGCGAGATCCCGGGGAGGCACATTGACGGTGAAATCACTCGCCTGCTCCAGCCGGCTGTACGTGTGGCGCGAGGGCCTGACCAGCACGATGAAGACCGGCCGCGACCAAATGGAGCCCATCGTTCCCCAGCCGATGGTCATGACATTGGGTTTTCCGTCCCCGCCCTGGGTGACCAGCAGCAAGCCGTCCTCCCGCATACGCTGGATCGTCTGAGCAAAGTAATCCGTGTACCGTACGCGCACCTTGGCCATTCGAGTTTTACCTCATCGAGGATTGGAATTTCGGACTACGGGTCAAGCTCATGCAGACCCCGCAAGCTCCCGAGGGCGATTTCAGCAGTGCTTGCATCGGTCCACACCTGGAATTACCTCCCGCCCCGAGCGCTTAGGTTTTCTGCGTCGGTCTGGAAAAGAACCGATGGTATCACCGAACCTGCACCGGGACTTCCATCTTTCCCGGCTGACGGCTGGTATACACCTTCTTACTTCCGCATGCAATGCGCACAGCCTTATTCTGTACCCGCCAGCGGACAGCGCGGGCGCACTGAGTAGCGCAAACCCCAGCGGGTGGAGTTGTGCTATCCTACGTCCATCCGGGGCGGGAGATCATGCTCCTTACCCCCTCTCGTCGAGCTTGCCGTAACTTACAGGACAGGAGGCGATGCTGCCGTGTGGTGCCGAACTTCCCACAGCCCCTGGGCGGGCTGCTCTAGACTTGCCATGCCTCT
>JAIQEZ010000230.1 GCA_020073545.1 Terriglobia bacterium
GGCACTGGCCGTCTGCCACGCAGTTTTGGTGCGACGCATACAGGGTCGGCACCTCGCCGATCCATTTTTTCGGGGCGTTGCCCCCGGCTATGACATGGTGCCCTTGCAGGCCTGCCTGCCGCAGGCAGGGCGAGAAGCGGCCTCCCGAAACCGACCGGAGCCGACGGGATGGTCACCGCGAAGCTCAAAATGAGTCACCGCCGGGTTTGTTTCTGAAGTTGCGGCTCGCCGGGCTGCGTGGTATGAGTAGGGACGTGTTCTAACGCAGCACTGCGCAATGGGGAGTTATGAGGCGACTGCGAGTGAAATCGAGTGCAGGTGGATATGATGTCGTAGTGGGGGGCGGAGCGTGGCGCACCCTGCGCCGTTTGCAGGGGTACACATCGGTCTTCGTGCTCACGGAGCCGAGTCTGTGGGAGCGTTGGGGAAGCCGGTTCGCTCGGGACGCCCGTTGGGGTACGGTGCGACCACTCTTCGTGCCCTCGGGTGAGAGTTCCAAGAGCCTGACCAGGGTCGAGCGCGTGGCTTCAGAACTCTTGGGGCGTGGAGCGGATCGGCGGTCGCTTTTGGTGGCCTTCGGCGGCGGCGTGGTCGGTGATCTGGGTGGGTTCGTGGCCTCCACCTACATGCGCGGGGTTGATTACGTCCAGGCGCCGACCACCGTGGTCGCCCAGGTGGACAGCGCGATCGGCGGGAAGACGGCCGTGAACGTCCGCGCCATGAAAAACCTGGTGGGAACATTCTACCCGCCGTGCCTGGTGGTCTCGGAGCCAGCGGTGCTCGCTTCGCTCCCCGCGCGCGCGTTTCAATCGGGGTTATACGAAGTCGTCAAACACGCAATCTTGTCCGGACCGGCATTCTTTCGGTTCCTCGAATCGAAAGTGGCGACGCTCGGCCCGCGTCGGACGCGCAGCCTGGAGACCCTGGTAGCGCGCGCCGCGCAGGTGAAGGTCGACGTGGTGAGCCGCGACGAGCGGGAGTCGGGACTCAGGCGCGTGCTGAACCTGGGCCACACCTACGGTCATGCTCTGGAGGAGGTCACGGGATATCGGCGTTTCCTGCATGGTGAGGCCGTAGCCTGGGGACTGCTCCTGGTAACCCGATTAGCGGAACTCGTCGGCGTTCTTGATTCTGCCGAGGGCAAACGCATCGCGGGTTTGGTGCGGCAAGGGGGTTCTCTGCCGCCCATCCAAGACCTGGGCGTGGAGAAGGTGCTGGGACTTCTCCCTCGCGACAAGAAAGCGGTGGGAGGAAGGATCAACTGGGTCTTACCAGAACGCATCGGCAAAGTTCGAATCACCCCTGAGGTGCCAAACACCGCAGTCGCCGCGGCTTTCCGCCAGGTTCAGCGCGGAGCTTGGAATGAGTGAGCTTACGCGCGCGCCGGGCCAGGGGAGCCCGATGGGTTCGACGCACGATGAAGCTTCGACGGGCGCCGCAGTTCGCAGCATGTTTGCCACGGTCGCGCCACGGTACGATTTGCTGAACCATGTTCTTTCGCTGGGTTTTGATATCGCCTGGCGTCGAGCCACCGCGCGTGCGCTGAGGGAAATTCTCAAGCGGCCCGGGTCATGCGTAGCGGACCTCTGCTGTGGCACGGGTGACTTAAGTCTCTACCTGCGCCGGCAGTCAGCAGGGTTGGTGGTGGGGGCAGACTTCTGCCGTCCCATGTTGACGCTCGCGCGGCGCAAGGCAGCCGCCTGCGGAGGGCACATTCACTTCCTGGAGGCGGACGCACTGAGCCTGCCGTTCCGCGATGAGTCGCTGGACGCAGTTACCGTGGCATTCGGCTTCCGCAATTTGGCCAACTACCACCGCGGCGTTGAGGAGATGCGGCGTGTCTTGAAGAGCGGAGGCTGTCTTGCGATCTTAGAATTCTCGCGAGTGCGTGGGCGGGTGTTTGGCCCGATTTTCCGATTCTATTTCCGCCGGGTCTTGCCACGCTTAGGCACGTGGGTTTCGGGCGTCGCGGGGCCCTACCGATATTTGCCGGATTCTGTTTCGGTGTTTCCCGACCAAGACTCACTGGCCGCGACAATTCGAGCCGCGCGGTTCCGGAACGTAAGCTATGTGAATTTCACCGGGGGCGTTGCTGCTCTGCACTTAGGCGAGAAAGCCTAGTCCCGCGGGAGACCCTCCGGCTCTGGCGGGGCGGGACAATCATGCGGTCAACCCCGTTGGGGTTGGGAGGTTTGACCTGATCCCGAGGTCCGGAATCCCGCGAGGCGGGACTGCGGCTACTCACCGTCGGCCCGCGCCGGGGCCAAGGCAGATACAGCTCAAGCAAACGTTCAGGGGATATCGCCTCCCGTTTTTGGGGTCTTTTCGTCACCGCGCTTCCGGGCCTGGAAACGTTGTATACTTCGCCTCCGCATGAACTCTGCATCCGCTCCGCTTCGCGGGCAAGGTCGTGAGAAGCGGCTCGCTGTCACCGCCACCGCGCTGGTCCTGTGTGTCACGGCTGCCAAGTTCCTGGTGCACCTGTACGCCGGCCGGCATTACGGATATTTTGTTGACGAACTGTATTTCCTCGCCTGCAGCCGGCATCTGGATTGGGGTTACGTTGACCAACCGCCGCTGATCGCGGTGATCACCTGGCTGGCGCGCTCGCTGCTCGGGGATTCGCTGCCGGCCATCCGGTTCCTTCCCGCGGTTGCAGGCGCAGCCGAGGTTGCTCTCACCGCCCTGATCGCGCGCGAACTCGGCGGCAAACGCTTTGCCCAGGGCCTGGCTGCCCTGGCGGCCTTGGTTGCGCCGGGGATCCTTATTGTTGACGGCATGCTCACCATGAACGCGTTCGAGCCGCTGTTCTGGATGGGTTGCGCCTACCTGTTCATCCGCATCGTCAAGACCGGCGACCAGAAGCTCTGGGTCTGGTTCGGCATCCTGTCGGGAGTCGGCCTCGAAAACAAGTACTCCATGCTGGTCTTCGGGGCCGGCATCGTGGTCGGCCTGGTGTTGACTCCGGAGCGCCGCTCGCTCGCGAGGCCCTGGATCTGGGTCGGCGGTGCGATCGCTTTCCTGATCTTCCTGCCGAATGTGCTGTGGAACATCCATCGCCATTTCCCCTTCCTGGAATTGCGCGCCAACCTCCAGCGCAGCGGGCGCGATGTGCCTCTCGGGCCGCTGGCATTCTTCGCCCAGGAAATCCTGGCGCTGCTGCCCTTGAGTCTGCCCATCTGGCTCGCTGGCCTCTGGTTCTACTTTTTTTCGAAACTAGGAAAGCCGTTTCGCGCGCTGGGCTGGGCATGGGTTTTCACGGCAGCCGTCATCGTGACGCTGAGCCCGCGGGTGTACTACCTCTTCCCCGCTTTTCCGATCTTGTTCGCTGGCGGCAGCGTGATGTGGGAAGCGTGGCTCGCCCAGCCGCGGCACCAGTGGCTGAAGCTCGCCTATCCCGCCTTGATGGTTGTGGCCGGCGCTATGTTCTCGCCGCTTGCCGTTCCCGTATTGCCGCCCGAAATGTACATTCGGTACACGAAGGCGCTGCATCTCCAGCCGCCCAGGATTGAGACTCATAGGCTGGGCCCGCTGCCGCAGCTCTACGCCGACCAGTTCGGCTGGGAGGAAATGGT
>JAIQEZ010000231.1 GCA_020073545.1 Terriglobia bacterium
GCGAAATCGGCAGTACGATCGACCAACGAATGATCAGAATAGTGACCAGCACGATGAGCAGCACCTGGGCGATTACGTGCCACACTGTCTCGCGCCAGATGCGCTCACTTTGCGCCTCGATGTAACTCGCGGGAGTTATACTTGACCGCCCTTTCGCCGGGAGGTTCCCGCGCTCAACAAACTCTACGATCAGTACAAAGACCGGGCGGTTTTCTACGTCGTATACATTCTGGAAGCCCACCCACTTGACGCCTGGCAAGACGAAGACAACCAGAAAGACAAGATCTCAGTGACCAGCCCTACGACTCTCGCCGAACGCTGCGCCGTGGCGGATACTTGCGCTACCAGGCTGGCGTTGCGCCTTCCCGCCGTCATCGACGATCTCAAGAACTCCACGGAATTGGCCTACACCGCGTGGCCGGACCGGCTCTATGTAATCGACCGCGAGGGGCGCGTCACCTACAAGAGCAGACCGGGGCCGTTCGGATTCAAACCCGTGGAGGTCGAGCAAACCCTTAAACGGCTTTTGCCCGCTCCTGCTGCGCCTGCGCAGATCACGCAAGTTCGGTGAGCTGTGGATCATTCGAGGTCCGGCAAGGTTCTTCAGGCGGCTATTCGCCTTCACCCAACATCCCTTTGCCCAACCGCTGCCCGCTGCCGACGTCGCCGGTAGCGAAATCCGCGTAATCAGACCCCAGACACGCAGCCGCGAATGGTGAGTCAAATCCCTCGTGGAGGGACGGCGATTACAGCCCTACCGTAGGGAGTTAGGGGATGCTTGCAGAATCCTGGAATCGCGTGCCGCCCGCGCTTCCCATAGGACGCTACACGAACGCGCGGAGTTCTGTTAGCATAGTAGCGATGTACGACGACATGGTGGCCGTCATCGAGAATCGTCCCCTCACGGGCGGCCATTTCCTGTTGAGTCTGGATGCTCCGCGGCAGGCGCCGGCCGTGCGACCGGGCCAGTTCGCCATGGTGCGCATCCTCGGGCGCTCCGACGTGCTGCTGCGCCGGCCCATGAGTATCTTCGACGTCACCGCGAAAGAGGGGCGTGACGGCGGGCCGCGACGGGCGCGTGCGCCGCGTATCCTAAAGCTTCTTTACAAAGTCGTGGGGCGCGGCACACGCTTGATGGCGGAACTCCAGCCGCGCGACAAAGTCGGATTACTCGCGCCGCTCGGTCACGGCTTCTTTGAAGAGGAATACCTTCCGCGCGCGCACGAGTCCGACGAGATTCTGCACGTGGCGGGAGGCATCGGCATCGCGGCACTACTTCTGCCCGCAAAGCGCCTGGCCGAGGCGGGATTCAGGCAGCGCCTCTTCTTTGGAGCGCGGACGAAAGACGATCTGGTGGGCGTGCAAGATTTCAAGCCGCTGGTGTGCGCCACGCTGTCGGCGACGGAAGACGGCTCGGCCGGATATCGCGGCTTCGTGACGCGGCCGCTGGAAGAATACCTGACCAAGCATACGGACCAGAAGTTCTTGCTGATGGTCTGCGGTCCCTGGGCCATGCTGCGCGCCACGGTGGAACTGGCCAAGCGCTTCCGCCACCCCTGCCTGGTCTCGATGGAAAATCGCATGGGTTGCGGGCTCGGCGTGTGCCTGGGCTGCTGTATTCGCGTCGAGGGCGAGGGCCACGAAGCCTACCAGCGCGTCTGCACGGAAGGGCCGGTGTTTTGGGCGGAGAAGGTTGTTTGGGAGACGGAGAGGAAACTCGGGATTCGGGATTAGGTTCGGGGTAGGGAATTCGTGAGCGCGATGACGAAGAAAACCAAACCAACGGGACAGGCGCCTCACAATGGCCGCGCGAGTGGGGGCGCCGACGCCGGGCGCGCGCTGCCCGCGCCGGCCGAACAGTTCACACCACAGATTGAAACCGAGATTGCCGGCGTGCGTTTCCAGAACCCGGTGTGGACGGCGAGCGGGACGTTCGGCTACGGCAGGGAATTCGCCCACCTCATCGACCTCAATCAGCTCGGGGCGATTTGCGTCAAGGGCATCTCGCCAGAGCCCATGGAGGGCAACCCGCCGCCGCGCATCTACGAAACCGCATCGGGAATGCTCAACGCCATCGGGCTCCAGAACGTGGGCGCGAAAAGGTTCCTGAGCGAGAAACTGCCCTTTTTGCGCACGCTCCAAGCGCGCACCGTGGTAAATGTGTTTGCTTACTCGACCGAAGACTACGTGCGATGCATTGAAACCCTGAACGAAGGCGAAGGCATCGCGGCCTACGAACTGAATATCTCCTGCCCCAACACGCGCTGCGGCGGCATCGTGTACGGCAGCGACCCGCGCCTGACCGAGGAAGTGGTGGCGGCATCGAAAAGGGCGGCGCGCTATCCGCTCTTCGTCAAGCTCTCGCCGAACGTCACGGACATCGTGATGTTCGCGCGCGTCGCGGAAGCGGCGGGCGCCGACGCCCTCTCGCTTGTCAACACTTTCGTCGGAATGGCCATCGACGTCGAAACGCGCACCCCGCGCATCTCCAACGTCACGGCGGGACTTTCCGGGCCGGGCATCAAGCCGGTAGCCCTGCGCATGGTCTACCAGGCGGCGCGGGCCGTGAAGATTCCCATCATCGGCCTCGGCGGGATTGCCAGCGCTGAGGACGCGCTGGAATTCCTCATCGCCGGGGCGCGCGCCGTGCAAGTGGGCACGGCGAATTTCTACGACCCCGGCACGTCGCCGCGGATTGTGGACGGCATCCGCGATTACTGCCGGCGCAAGCGGCTGCACCTCGCGGACCTCGTCGGGTCATTGAAAGTCCCTGCGACGAGAGCGTGACTCCCACGCGCGACCCCATCCTACAACCCCAGCGTCCTGAGTCAGAAGTTCGTTGAGGAAGTCAGCCCGCGGAGCGGGCGAAAGAAGGTAGCCCACGGCGCGAGCCGTGGGTAAGGGAGCCCTTCTTCACCCCCGTCCCCTCTCCCGCCCGCGCTGCGGCCCAGAGCCCAGTAGGTCTTGCGGGAACTTTGGGCAGAGCCTTCGGGCGGCGGGCCGGCGGGAGAGGGGTGCCGAAGGTGGGGTGAGGGCTCTCTCCCCCAGGGCTTGCGCCCTGGGCTACGATCCTGCGCCCCTGACGGGGCTGCGGAACGGTTACCCGCAAGGCGCAGGCTTTACCAGCGAACTTCTAACTCAGGACCCTAGCCGCATTTGGCAAGACTCTTGCCATCCTCTCGGTGGACGCGACAAGGAGAAATGTGGGTATCCATGCGAGTCCCTAATAATCAATTATTTGGCAAGGTGCGGACCTGTGACGTGCAATCCGGGGGTGGAGGTGTGGGCAGGAAATCCAGGCAGTGCACCGGGCGCGTCCCAGGACCAAACGAGGCGGCAGGGAGGCAATTCCGTTGCGGTTGCAACCTATTCAACCGAAAGAGGATATCCCGCTGCCCTAGTCCCTAGGGAGACCCCCCGGCTCTGCCGGGGAGGCAGTAGAAGTTTGACAAATACCGGAGTCCATCGGGGAAACTCCTTAACGTGAGCCGCCAAAGCACACGAAAAGGAGCTCCACGATGGACGAAAAGGAAAGCCTAAACCATACGAAGTGGGAGTGCAAATATCATGT
>JAIQEZ010000109.1 GCA_020073545.1 Terriglobia bacterium
GTCACGATCACCGACACGGTCGGGGTCATCCTGGTCCACAACGATCCCAGTAAGGTGGGCTATCCTCTCCTGCCTGCGCCGCGGTGTTCACAGCTCGTCCGGGCGGGACTCCTCCGGCAGCTCCGCGTGATTTACGGACCCCCGCGCGTTTACGAAGTTATCCTGCCCCTCGCGATCGGCGACCGGCCGCTGGGCGACGTGCGGGTGGGCGTTTCAACGGTCCTGCTCCGCGATCAGATCACGCCGGATCTGCGTGCCGCTCTCCTGCTCTCGTTGGGTGCGATCGTCTTCGCGACGCTCTCCGCGGGCGTGGTCTCTTTCCGTTTGCTCCGGCCGCTCCAAACCATCTCGCAAAGCGTCGACCGCCTGGCGCGGGGCGAGTTCTCCAAACCCGTGACCCTGAAGCGCCGTGATGAATGGGGCATCCTCTCCTCCAAACTCAATCTTCTGGGCGAACAGATGCGCGGGGAAAAGGCCGCCTCCGTCCGGTTCCAGGAAAACCTCGACCAGCTCTTCGCCAATCTCCGCGATGGCCTCATGCTGTTCGACCGGCAGGACCGGCTGGTGCTGGCCACGCCTGCCGTGGGACGCTTCCTCGGCACCACCGTCAACCCGCTGGTTCACCGCCCTGCCCAGGAGGTCTTCTCGCGCGCCACGCCTTTGCATCAACTGTTGCGAGAAGCGTTCCACACTCGGCGGTCGCTCCTGTGGAAAACGCTCGAACTGCCCGGCGAGCCCTCCAGCCGTGTCGCCGTCAACGCCCAGTTTGTAGAAGAAGGTGGCCAGCGCGTGGGCTGCCTAGTGATCCTGCGCGACACGGGATCGCGCGCGGAAATCCAGGACCAGATCGACGTCACCACCAAGCTCGCCGCAATCGGCCGGCTCATGTCCGGCGTGGCGCACGAGGTCAAAAACCCCCTAAACGCCATGGTGCTGCAACTGGAAGTGCTGAAAGCGCGCTTGGGGGAACAAGGCGAAGGCGTGCGCCCGCAAATTGATATCCTGACGTCGGAGATTCGCCGCCTCGATCGCGTCGTTAAGACCTTCCTGGATTTCACCCGGCCCGTGGAGATACATCCCGTTGAAACGGACGTTGAACCCTTGGTACGCGAGGTTTTCGCGCTGGCCGAGCCGCAGGCGCGGAAAAACAACGTCCGACTCATCTTCGAGCGCGATGGCGCTCCGCCGCGCGTGCGCGTTGATCGCGACCTGATCAAGCAAGCCCTGTTGAACTTGGTCCTGAATGGATGCCAGGCCATGCCCCGAGGAGGCGCATTGACGGTCACTCCCCGGGCGGTTGCCAACGCGGTCGAACTCGAGATCACCGATTGCGGCGTAGGTATTCCGCTGGAAGCGCAGCCAAAGATCTTCTCCCTCTTCTACACCACCAAGCCCGGCGGGACCGGTGTAGGTCTCGCCATGGCGTTTCGAATCGCGCAACTCCACAACGGCTCGATTGACTTCTCGAGCGAAGTCAACCGCGGCACCACCTTCCGCCTGAGGCTCCCCGTCGGAGTTCCGAAAGGCTAGACACGAGCCAGAGTCCGCCCCGCCAGCCAAGCCCAAACCCGTGCCAAATCGCGTGCCTTGAAATGCCGTGCAAGGTCAAGTGGCCGGGACCAGTAACGACATACTGTCGCCCTTTTGCCTCATGTCGTCGCAACTTGGCCCGTGGTGTGCTACAAATGGTCTGGGTCTGTGCTCAAGTTGTGGGGGAGTTCGCACACCACCCGATTCCCTGACCCGCATCCCGTATCATCACCTGAGGTGTCTCTATGTCGATAAAACCCGCGGCCTCAACCCGCCGCTCTTTCCTGAAACAAGGCTTCTCGCTGGGGAGTGCGCTCTGGGCGCTTAATCAGGGCGGGGCCGCTGCCTCGCCAGCCCCTGCCACCGAGCCGGGCCGCTCGCGCGTCGTCATCGCGCGTGACGCGAAGATTCGCACCGCAAACTCCAGTCTCGACTCCGCCCAACTCGCCAAGCTCCTCGACCGCGCCCTCCAAGCTTCTTTCGACTGTGACTCGCCCGTCGAAGCGTGGAAGAAAGTCGTGCGGCCGGGCGAAGTTGTCGGGCTGAAAGTGAACTGCCTGGGTGGACGCGGCAACGCCACGCACCCGGAGCTGGCGGAGGCCATCACGGAACGCCTGCGGCAGGCGGGTATTACCGACATCGTCATCTGGGAGCGGCTGAATTCCGACCTCGAGCACGCCCGCTATAAGATCGTCGAGCGCGGTTCGGGCCTCCGCTGCTTTGGCAACGACACACTGGGTTATGAAGACGACCTCTCCACCTTCGGTCAGGCCGGCAGCCGCGTCTGCCGCACGCTCACGCAGGTTTGCGACGCGGTTATCAACCTGCCCGTACTCAAGGATCACGGCATCGCGGGCGTCACCCTGGCGCTCAAGAGTATGTTTGGGGCGATTCACAACCCCAACAAGTATCACTCCAACGCCTGCGATCCTTACGTGGCTGACGTCTTCGGGCTGCCGCCCATCCGGCCGAAGATTCGCCTCCACATCTGCGACGGTATCAATGCGCAATATGAAGGCGGGCCGGCCTACATGCCGCAGTGGATGTGGCCGTTTAACGGCCTGTTGGTGGCGCGCGACCCCGTCGCGCTTGACTACGTGGGCTGGAAGATCATTGAGAAAAAGCGCTCCGAGATGGGGGCAAAATCCCTGCGGGAACTGCACCGACACCCGAATTACATCCTCACAGCCGCCGACGCCGAGCACCGGTTGGGGACTTGCGATCCGAAGCGCATCGAGCAGGTGGAAATCTGATGGCTCGTGAACGTGATGGTCCTCTGAATACCGTTGACCGCCGCGCTTTCCTGAAAGCCGCCTCTCTGCCGTGCCTGGCGGCTTGCAGCGGAGCACTTGTGGGGGCGCCCCTCGCCGCGCCGTTGTTCGCAGGGCCACTTGCCGTACCCGCCGCCGAAAGTGACGCTCAGTTTATCCGGGAAGCGAAGTTTTACGAGAAGCTCCCCTACAAGAAAATCAAGTGCACGCTCTGCCCGCGCGAGTGCGTGATCGACGACCAGGAGCGCGGCTACTGCGGCGTGCGCGAGAATCGCGGCGGCACCTACTACACGCTGGTACATTCGCGGGTGGTGACCGCACACATCGATCCTATCGAAAAGAAGCCCTTCTTCCATTTCCTGCCCGGCGCGGAGGCTTTTTCTGTGGCCACCGCGGGCTGCAACGTCAACTGCAAGATGTGCCAGAACTGGGACATCTCCCAGGTGCGCCCCGAGCAGGTCCGCAGCACCTACGTGCCGCCCGAAAAACTCGCAACGCTGGCGCGGCAAAACAACTGCCCGGTCATCGCCTACACCTACAGCGAGCCCGTGGTTTATCTCGAGTACGTGCTCGATTGCGCCGAAGCCGCGCGGGCGGCGGGCGTGCGCAGCGTGGTGGTCAGTGGCGGATACATCCAGACCGACCCGCTCAAGGCGCTCTCCACCCGGGTTGACGCTATCAAGATTGACCTTAAAGCTTATTCCGAACAGTTCTACAAGGAAGTTGTGAATGGAGAGCTCAAGCCGGTGCTGGAAGCGCTCGTCACCCTCCGCAAGAATGGCACCTGGAATGAAATTGTTTATCTCGTGGTGCCCACGCTCAACGACGGCGACGCGGAATTCCGGGGCTTGGCGCGCTGGATCAAATCCGAACTCGGTCCCGACGTCCCGCTGCACTTCTCGCGCTTCCATCCCGAGTATCTGCTCAAGAACCTGCCGCCCACGCCCCTCGAGACGCTGGAGCGAGCCAAGGCCATCGCCGACGCCGAGGGACTTCACTACGTGTACATCGGCAACGTTCCCGGCCATCCCGCCGAGAGCACTTACTGCCCCCATTGCCGAAGAAAGGTCGTTGAGCGCACCGGTTACACGATCGCGGGTATTCATCTGCATCACGGCAAGTGCCAGTATTGCCAGACTCCCATTCCGGGAGTATGGTCGTAGGAACCAGAATGGGGCGTTGGGAAGGAATCTGCCGACGCGGTCGACCCCAGAAATAGACAACCGCTGCGCGACAGTGATGACGGGAGGAGTCCGGCATGAGCCAGATTCAATATGAAACACTCCCCAAAACTGTTCAGGATATCGTCAACCTCTACGAAAAAGGCCAGCTCAATCTGGAACCGGGCTTCCAGAGGTCTTCCGTGTGGCAGGAAAGGGATCGAAGAAAGCTAATTGATTCCATATTGCGCAACTACCCGTTGCCATCCGTTTTCATTCACCGCAACGAGGAGGATGGAAATCTCGTCTATGACGTAATCGATGGGAAACAACGTATCGAATCAATTCTGATGTTTATGGGGGTAATGCGGGGAAATAGATTCTGGACGAAGACGCAGCTGCCGGGACAAGAACAACCAGATTGGGTCAACTGGAGGACTCTTGAAGGAAGGAAAGTACAAAATTTGATAACAGGCTACAAACTGCACGCCATTGAGGTGAGTGGCGATCCAGGTGATGTCATAGATTTGTTCGTGAGAATAAACTCCACCGGGAAGGCCCTAACCGGTCAGGAGAAGAGACACGCTAAGTACTACACAAGTCCGTTTCTTAGAAAAGCAGGGCAACTCGCAAGGAGGTTCGTGTCGTACCTTCGATCTGCTAATGTTTTGAGCCCCAGCCAGATCACGCGGATGAAACACGTTGAGCTAGTCTGCGAATTGCTCGTCTCTGCTTTTACAGGCGATGTAATTAACAAGAAGGCCGCGCTAGATAAAATAATGCAAGCAGACTCGATCAAGGGCAGAGACCTTGAAAAAGCAACCCGGCTAACTGTGACTGGTCTGAATCGGGTGAGAAGGATGTTTCCGCACATCTCCCAGACAAGGTTTAGGCAGTTGTCAGATTTCTATAGTTTGGCAGTATTGGTCCAGAAACTTGAAAAGGAAGGGTTGATCCTGTCGGATCGAAAGAGAAACAAGCTGGCAAACGATCTCCTCCTAACATTATCGAATGGCGTCGATGACGTTCGATTGATGATCAAGAAAGGGAAGCCTATCAAACCTGGTCAGGAGCTGTATCGTGATTATTTGCTGACAGTGCTCGAGGCCACCGACAAACAAAGCCAACGCAGAAGGCGAGAGGAAATAATCAGAGGGCTGTTGGCATCTCTCTTCGCGAGAAAAGACTCAAATCGGTTGTTTAGCCAGGAGCAGCGGCGGATATTGTGGAACACAGTGGATGAGAAAAAGTGCATGCGCTGCAAGCGATCGTTGACATGGAGTGATTTCACCATCGACCATATAAAGCCTCACAGCAGGGGCGGGCGGACAGCGTTGGACAATGCTGCCCTAATGTGTGGAAAGTGCCAATCAATTAAGGGCAATAGATGATGCTGGATTCGGCCCCTTCATGGTTTCGTCGCGAGCTGTAATCCCTGTGCCTTTGAACCGTGACCTCTTTGGCCCCTGTGGTGAGACTCTTCTTGGGTTGCGGCCAGGGGCCGCGCTGCGAGACTCGCTGCCTGCTGCTTAGTGCCCACTGCCTCTAAGGAAATGCCATGAAGAATCCCAAGATGAAGTATTTGATCCCCATCGCGCTGCTCGCCGTGCTGGCTATGGTCCCGCGCCGGGTCGGCAGGAGCGACGGGCAGAAAGTTCGCGCGCCCGCCGTCGCCGGGGCCTTCTACCCCGGCGACCCCAAAGAACTCACCCAGATGATCGATGGCTTCCTGGCGCACGCCGCCGTGCCGAACCTTCAGGAACCGCTCATGGCTCTGATTTCGCCGCACGCGGGCTACATCTACTCGGGCCCCGTGGCCGCCTATTCCTATGCACTGCTGAAGGAGCGGAAGTACGCGCGCGTCGTGGTGATTGCGCCCTCGCACTATGATAATTTCCCTTTCTCCTCCATTTACGATGGCGACGCCTACTCGACCCCGCTCGGCACGGTTCCGGTGGACAAAGCCTTCGGCGCGAAGCTCGCTGAATCAAGCCCTGTCATCAAGGTTTCCGAACGCGGCCACGTCGAGGTCTCGGGGCACGGCGAGCACGCCCTGGAAGTTCAATTGCCTTTCTTGCAGCGCACGCTGGGCGAGTTCAAGCTGGTCCCCATCGTGATGGGCGACCAGGACTACGGCCTCTGCCGCGCCCTGGGCTTGGCGCTCTCCAAGGCGCTGCTGGCGGAGAAACCCGAGGTGCGCGCGCAGACGCTCATCCTGGTCAGCTCCGACCTCTCACACTATCACCCTTACGACGAGGCAGTGCAGATCGACCACCAGACGCTCCAGGCCATCGAGGAGTGGGATTACCTGAGCCTGTGGCGTAACTTCGCGACGCGGACCTGGGAAGCCTGTGGCGGCGGCCCCATCGTCGCGGCCATGATTGCCGCAGAGCGCCTGGGCGCGACTCACGCGCAGATCCTGAAATACGCCAACTCCGGCGACACCACGGGCGACAAAAGCCGCGTGGTCGGTTACGGCGCTGTGGCCATCACTCGGGAAGAGACGGAGCCCGCGAAGAAGCGCGCGGAATTCTCTCTCACCGGCCGTGAGAAGGACGAGCTGCTCAAGATCGCGCGGCACTCCGTTGAAACTGCCGTCCGCGAAAGAAAGATGTACCTGGTGGGATCAACCGGCCTCCCGCGCCTGGAGGAAGCCCGCGGCGCGTTTGTCACCCTCAAGGAGCACGGCGAGCTGCGCGGCTGCATCGGCTACATCACGCCCGTGAAACCTCTGGCGGAGACCGTTCGCGACGTGGCGGCCTATGCGGCACTTCAGGACCACCGCTTCCAGCCCGTCAGCACGGCAGAATTGCCGCTGCTCCAGTATGAGGTTTCCGTCCTGTCGCCGCTCCGGCGTGTGTTGGATATCAAACAGATTAAAGTCGGCAAACACGGATTGATCATGAAGAAGGGCGATATCGAGGGACTGCTGCTCCCGCAGGTGCCGGTCGAGCAACGCTGGGACCGCGACACCTTCCTTGAGGAGACCTGCGTCAAGGCCGGCCTGCCGCCTCAGGCCTGGAAGGACGACGACACCGATATCTTCATGTTCACGGCGCTCGTCTTCAGCGAGCACATTCCTACAGACGCCTCCCTTCCTGACCAGACAACCTTTCCCAACCGGCCGCGGCAGCCAGGAGCGCCGGGGCTAGATTTGCCGCGGCCATGAGCACGGCCGTGCGCAGAAACCCATAAACCGGAATCAGCAGGGCGCTCAGCGCGAGCGCCCCTGCACACGAGCCTGCCAGGTCCAGGCCATAGAGGACGCCGGGCGAGCCCGCGCGTTCCCGTGCGCCCGCAAAATACACGCGGCTGGCCCGCAGGAATTGAAATCCTCCCAGCAATCCCGCCACGAGCGCCAGGGCTGGAAACAACATCTGGCTTGCCAGCCATTGCCCGCCCGCGCTGCTCACTCGCCCGAGTGCCACGAGCATCCCGTAAAGCAGTGGCGGTGAGGCGGCGGCGAAGACTTGCAGGCCAGCGAGGACCCGCAGGTCTCCTCGCAATTGGGGGGCGCTGCGTCCCCGCGCGCTGCGCAGTTCCAGCCACGCGCCTGTGGCCATCCCCACCATGAACAGCGCCACCAGAATCGTGAGCTGCTGGTAGACGTATCCATAGAGCGCCTGGAAACCCAGCAGCAGCAGGATTTCCAGACCGAGCTCGGTGAAACCCATCGCCGCCACGGCAAGCGCCGCCGCACGCCGCGCGCGCGCCGTCGGCTTTTCCTCCGCACCCGCAGGCCATGCCCACAGCACCGGCAGCAGGGCCGCGAGCGCTAGCGTGGTGGCTGCGAGCAGCCGTTCGAACCTTAGGCCCGCCAGCGATTCGATCCAGCGCGCCGAGGTGCGATGGAAGCGCGAGCTCCACAGCGCCACGTCGAAGTAATATGCCACCGGCGAAAAGTCACGATTCACGGGTGTGTTCGGCTGTGGCTCGATGTGGAGCTGCAGGTCCTGCACGCGGTCCGGCGACATTCGAAAGGGCAGAAAATACTCACGCACGTACTTGGTGTGCAACCGGCGGGCGCGCAGCCGCCGCACCAGTTCCTTGGGATCGGCGGTGAGGGTTCCGGGTTTGGGCGCCGCGAAGAAATGCACGGTCTCGCCCGGAATCGCCGTGACTTCCGGAAACACCGCGCGCAGGGTGTGCTCCAGGCAGCGCAGGAAATCCCCCAACTCCTGGCTGATGTAGTTCTCCGACGAGGTCACCTGAAAAGACACGATTCCGCCCGGGCGCAGCTTTGCGGCGGCCTCGCGAAAGAATTCTTCCGTGTAGAAGCGATTGAGCTGCGCGGTGTGCGGGTCAGGCAGGTTCACCAGGATGACGTCGAAGGAATCCGTCGTGCTCTTCAGGAACCTTCGCCCATCCATCGCATGGACACGCACGCGCGGATCGCGCTCGATCTCCTCCCACGCTTCCGGGAAATATCGCGTCGAGATATTAAAGATCATCGGGTCAAGTTCGACGTAATCGACTCGCGCCAGGGTGGGATGGGTAAGCGCCTCCGCTACGCTGCCATTCACGCCACCGCCGATCAGCAGCAGACTGCGGGGTTCGGGGTGCTCGAGCAGCGCGTAATGCACAGCCTCCTCCGCCGCCGCACGATCCGGTACGGTCATCACGATCAAGCCGTTCTCAAAAAGGCTGCGGCTCGCGCCCGTCTCCACGACTGCCAGGCTGCCGTACACGGAATTCCGCGTGGCGATCAGATGAAAACCGCGCCACAACAAGGCGCGCGACAGCGGCTCGAGTACGTAACTCCCCGCCAGGACCAGCGCCGCCAGGGCCCCGAAGCTCGCGGCCACAAGCCGGCGCCTCCCACCCGCTCCGGCGACAAGCACGAAAGCCGCGACGAGATTCAGCACGCCCAGAATCGCGGCAATCTCGAATGCGGTCAGCACTCGGACCAGCGCCAGACTGGCGAGCATGCCGCCCAGCCCTGAGCCCGCCGCTTCGAACAGATACACCGCTCCCGTGGCCGCGGCGGTCGTGGCGCCGGTCAGTTCCGCAAACATGCGGCTTCCGGCTGCAAACAGACCGCCAGAAAGCACACAGAAAACGCTGAGCGTCAAAAAGGAAGTCAGGAACATCGGTACGGGCCCCAGGATTTCGCCGGGGACCGACTGGAAAAGGACTTTGCTGGCTCGCACGGCCAGCAGAGTCAGCGGCAGCGCGAAAGCCGCGAGCGTCTGAAGCCCCGCCATGAACCTTCGCGGATGGCTCGCCCGCGCCGCCCATCGCCCCAACACGCTGGAGCCGAGGGCAGTCCACAGGAGCCAGTTGGCCAGCATCACGCCCAGCGAGAGTTCGTTGCCGTAAAAGACCACCAACAACTCGCGCATCAGCACAACCTGAGCGATGACGGCCGTGAACCCAATGAGGGACAAAATGGCGCGCAGCGACCGCGCCGGTTTCGGCTGGCGTTGACTCCCGCTTTGGAAGCCCGTTTGCTCACTCATCTCATTGGGTTAGGTGGCAATACGGTTGCCATTTCACCCGATTGTTCAGATACTGACTGAGCGAATTCGCGTTTCACGGACACGAACATGACATCTACCCCCAGCCCGCTCGCCAACCCCGAGCCCGACTCCGCCAGCCGGCGGGAAATACTCTTGAAACTCCTGCGCGTGGGAGGCTTGGGAGCCGCGACAGCCGCCGCTGGTCTGTGGCTGCGCGGCCGTAGTCGGCGACCGCAAGAGGAAGTCGCGCTCGTGCTCAACCGCAGCTTCACGGTGCCAGCCGACGCCCGTTATCCGGAAATGGTGGTGGCGCAGGGAGAAGATCCCCGGGCCCTGGTTCGGAGGGCGCTCGAGGGGCTGGGCGGCGTCCGGCGCTTCATCGGGCGCGGCGACGTGGTGGTGATTAAGCCCAACATTGCGTGGGATCGCACTCCCGAGCAGGCCGCCAACACCAATCCCCTGGCGGTGGCGGAAATGGTGCGGCAGTGCCTGGAAGCGGGCGCCAAGAAGGTCATCGTCACTGACGTGAGCTGCAACGACCCCCGGCGGTGCTTTCAGCGCAGTGGCATTGCGCGCGCGGCTAGCGCCGAGGGCGCCGAAATCGTGCTGCCCGAGGAGGGCCTGTTTCGCCAAGTCAACCTGCGCGGCGACGTTCTGGGCGAGTGGCCGGTGCTCGAACCCTTCATCGCCGCCGACAAGATGATCAATTTCCCTATCGCCAAGTCTCACAGCCTGACGGGCGTCTCGCTGGGAATGAAGAATTGGTATGGCATTCTGGGCGGGGCGCGCAACCGGCTTCACCAGCGCATCCACGAAAGCCTGGCCGACCTCGCCGATGTCATGCGCCCCACGCTCACGCTGATGGATGCCTACCGCGTGCTTATCCGCAACGGCCCCACCGGCGGCAGCCTTGCTGACGTCCTCCTAAAGAAGACGCTCATAGCCGCGACCGACCCCGTGGCTCTCGACGCTTATGTGGCCAAGGCTTACTGGGGCCTCGATTCCAACCAGTTGCGCTATTTGAAGCTCGCGCGGGACCGCGGGCTGGGAAAGCTCGACTTCGAGAAGGTCAGGACCGAAATCCTTACGGCGTGACGGGCGTTTCGCAAGAACCTTTCCAACAGCTCCATAACATTGCGCGGCCAAGGGTCGCCACGCATCATTCCCCTTCCGCTCGATCATGTCGGCATGGTGGGGATCGGCCTCGCGTCGGCTGCTGGCCCAAGCGTCAGTCAGCGATTGGGGCCATCGAATGCCCTCAAGTTGCCGGGCTAAGCGACCTACGTCGAAGCGTTTGACGGCGCTCCTTGGCAGCGGTAGGATGGCGTCGCGTGCCTGTGCATGCAGGCTTTGGGCAGACCCTTGACACCTCAACATCGCGAAGGAGGAAGAAATGATCAGCGTGAAAATCGACCGCCGCGAATTCCTGCTGTCGGCTTCGCTCCTCTCGGCCGGCGCCCTGGCCGCGGGGCAGGGGAACCAGGACTTCAGCAAAGTCCAGATCAAGGTTACGCGTGTATCCGGCAGCGTCTACATGCTGCAAGGCGAGGGCGGCAACATCGCGGCATCCGTGGGTGACGACGGAATCGCCATCGTGGACGACCAGTTCGCTCCTCTGGCGGGGAAGATTCGCGCCGCTCTCAAAGACATCACCGGCACAGACAAGCCGGTACGGTTCGTCATCAACACGCACTATCACGGAGACCATACGGGCGGGAATCCGAACTTCAGCGAGACCTCGACGATCATCGCCCAGGATAATGTGCGTAAGCGCCTGGCGGCGGGCGGCCCGGCGGGCAATGGCGGTTCAGTTCACATGGAGAACAAACCTGCGGCCAAAGCCGCGCTGCCGATTATCACCTTCGAGCGCGACGTTACTGTTCACCTGAACGGCGAGGACATCCGCGCGCTTCACTTTCCGGCCGGCCACACGGACGGAGATTCCATCATCTTTTACTCGCAGGCAAACGTGGTCCACATGGGCGATGACTTCGTCCGCTACGGCTTCCCGTTTATCGACATCGACAGTGGGGGCAGTGTCCAGGGCATGATCGCCGCCTGCGAGGATGTCATCCCCCAGCTTCCACGGGACGTGAAGGTTATTCCCGGACACGGCGACCTGAGCAGCCTCGACGACGTTCGCGCTTACGTCGGGATGCTCCACGAGACCACTGACGCCGTCCAGCAGGCCCTGAAGCAAGGGAAAACGCTCGAGGAGATGAAACAGCAGAAGATCCTCGCTCCCTGGCACAAGTTCGGAGGAGGGTTTATCAACGAGGATACCCAGCTCGAGACACTGTACAACTCACTCACCGGCAAGAAGAACGGGAAGTTCTTGAAGCACAATTGAGCGGCGAAGGTTGATCGAGACAGTTTACCCGGCTCGGGGGAGCTTCCGCCGCAACTCCGCGACGGTTCGCTCGGCACGCGCGATCTGGCGCGCCACTTGCCGCGGAGCAGTTCCACCGATTACATCGCGCCGCGCGACGGAACGCTCCGGCGAAACAGCCACCGCCTGCAGCTTTGCATCCCAAGCAGGCACGAACTTCGTCGCCTCCCCCGCAGATAAGCCTTGAAACGTCTTGCCTTCCGCCGCGCAATGTCGAACCAGCTTTCCCACCTGCTCGTGAGCCTCGGCAAAAGGCACCCCGCGCCGCACCAGCTCATCGGCGAGGTCGGTGGCCATCAGAAACCCCTGCTGGGTCATGGCCTTCATGCGCTTGGGATGCAACCGCAGCGTTGCGGTGACGCGCGCCGCCATCGTCAGCGCCCCCAGGGTCGCGTCCACGCCCGCGAACAAGGCGTCCTTGTCTTCCTGCAAGTCGCGGTTGTAGGCGAGGGGCAAACCTTTCATCACCGCCAGCATTCCGGTGAGCTTTCCGAGCAGCGTCCCCGCCCGGCCGCGAATCAGCTCGAGCGAATCCGGGTTTTTCTTCTGCGGCATCAAGCTGCTGCCCGTGGAATAGGCGTCGGCGAGTTCCACGTAACCAAACCCCGGCGAGGAGTAAATGATCAGATCCTCCGCCCAGCGGCTCAGGTGGACCATGCACAAGGCGCAGGCGAAAAGCAGTTCCGTCACCGCGTCGCGCTCCGAGGTCGCGTCCAGGCTGTTGCGGGCGACGCGCGCGAATCCCAGCTCCCGCGCCAGCCGCTCGCGGTTGACCGGGAAGGCGGTTCCCGCCAGGGCTCCTGCACCCATGGGGAGCTCGTCGGCGCGCGCACAGCAATCCTTCAGCCGGCCCACGTCTCGATCGAACATTTCAAAATACGCAAGCAGATAATGTGAAAAAAGGATAGGCTGTGCAGGTTGCAGGTGCGTGTACCCAGGCAGGACAACCTGCAGGTGCCGCCGCGCCTGGCCGAGCAATGCGGCGAGCAGCTCCGCCAGCGCGCGCTCGAGCTCGAGCGTCGCGTCTTTCACATACAGGCGGGTCTCCGTCGCCACCAGGTCGTTGCGGCTGCGACCGGTGCGCAGCTTGCGCGCCACGTCGCCAACCCTTCGTTCGAGTTCCCTCTCGACCCAGGTGT
Source organism: Terriglobia bacterium (assembly GCA_020073545.1). Taxonomy (GTDB): domain Bacteria; phylum Acidobacteriota; class Terriglobia; order UBA7540; family UBA7540; genus Bog-366. The sequence continues at coordinate 12,949 of JAIQEZ010000109.1, forward strand.
GGACGTCTTCGGCAGCTTGCCCGCGCGCCCAGCGCGGGTTACGCTGGACTTTCCGGCACAACGCTTCGAGTCCCGCAGCCAGCCGCCGGACCTCAGGTGGCTTCAGCACACGCGCCTTGCCCAGAGCGTTCACATAGGCAAAGTTCACACGCAGGTCGTACAGGACGAATCGCTGGTCGAGGGAAAAGGATTCGGAAAAGTTTTCGAACTGTGGGTCCCGCCGGCCGCGAAAGCGTCCGCCCCAAAGCTTCATCCCGCTCTCCTCCGCGCGGACTTCGCTTCCCGCTTTTTGCGCATGGCCTCCGCCAACCGCAGCGGCAGACCCAGAATGTTGATAAACCCTTCCGCGTCCTTTTGATTGTAATCCGGGTTCATCACAAAGCTGCCAATGCTGGTGTCGTAGAGCGAGTAGGGCGACTGCCGGTCGAGCACGCGCACGTTGCCCCGGTAAAGCCCCAGGGTGACCGTTCCGGTCACGTTCGGCTGGGTGACCTCGACGAAAGCGTCGAGCGCTTCCCGGAGCGGCGTGAACCACTGCCCATAATAGACGAGTTCAGCATATCGCAACGCGATATGTTGTTTGTAGTGGAGCGTCTCGCGATCCAGGCAGATCGATTCCAGTTCCTGATGTGCGGTGTAGATCAGCGTGCCCCCGGGCGTCTCGTAAGCGCCGTGAGACTTGATCCCCACCAACCGGTTCTCGACTAGGTCCGTGCGTCCCACGCCGTAATGTCCGCCAATCTCGTTCAACGTCTCGACCAACTTGACGGGACCGAGGCGCTTGCCGTTCACCGAGACCGGCACGCCTGCTGCGAAGCCGATCTCTACTGTCCCTTCCCGGTCCGGCGCGCGGCGGGGACTGCGGGTGAGTTTCCAGGCGTCCTCGGGTGGTTCGCCCAGGTGGGTCTCGAGCGGCCCGCCTTCGTGGCTCAGGTGCCACAGATTCTGGTCGCGGCTGTAAAGCTCCGTCTTGGTAACGGGTACGGGCACGCCGTGGTCCTCAGCGTATTCCAGCGCGTCTTCGCGCGACTTGATCGACCACACCCGCCAGGGCGCGATGACTTGCAGGTGCGGCGCCAGCGCCTGGTAGGCGAGTTCAAACCGCACCTGATCATTTCCCTTGCCCGTGCAGCCGTGGGCGAGCGCGTCCGCGCCCTCGTCGAGCGCCACCCTCACCTGCGCTTTGGCAAGCACCGGCCGGGCCAGCGAGGTCCCGAGTAGATACTTCCCTTCGTACACGGTACCCGCCTTGACGGCTTTCCAAAGATAACCGGTTACAAATTCTTCGCGGAGATCCTCGACAAAGACTTCAGAGGCGCCGCTGGCCAGGGCTTTGCGGCGGACGGCCGCGAAATCGTCGCCCTGGCCGACGTTCCCGACCATGGCGATGACTTCGCAGGCGTAATTCTCACGCAGCCAGGGAATGATGACGGAGGTGTCAAGCCCTCCGGAATAAGCCAAAACCACGCGCTTGACTGGCGGTGAAGGAGATGCGTCCATGGAATCGAAATTCGACTTCCTTTCTGGTCAGGGTCGGCCGGGTGGCTACCCGCCCGGCACAAGTTAACTGGCGCGCGAGGCGTCACGAGCAGAACACTCCGCGCCTCCCCCCGTGCCTCAAGTCGCCACAAGCGACAGGATTCTCTTGCGAATCTCCGCGGCTTGGCGCGAGTTGGGGGTGGCGACAAGAATCGTGTCGTCCCCAGCCACCGTCCCCACAACTTCCTTCCAGGGCTCCGCATCTAGCGCCACGGCCACGGAGTGGGCGTTCCCCGGCCGGGTCTTCAGGACGACCAAGTTTGCGGCTTGCCGGGCGTCAGTCAGGAATTCCTTCAACACAACAGGCAAAGTCGGCTGCAGGAGCGCCACCGGCTCAGCCGGCTCGGGGGGCCGGTAACCTATGCGCGTCTTCACCAGGCCGAGCTCCTCGATGTCGCGCGAGACCGTGGCCTGGGTTACATGCAGGCCCCGCCGCGCCAGCTTGCGGCGAAGGTCCCGCTGGGTCTCGATTTCTTCGCTGCGCAGGAGGTCCAGGATCTGCGTTCGTCGGTAGATCTTGTCCATGTAATTTTATACAGACAACTTATAAATATACCACAGGTGGGAAGCGCCCGCAAGCGCGGGAAAGGAGTGGCATTGCCGTGGTAGATCGTATCCCCCCTGGGGGGTTGAAGTGTTTGAGTGAGGGGAAGAGAAGGGAGATCGCTGCCTAGGTGGGGGGACCAAGGCAGCCGCCGGGCGGGCGTAAAAGCGGCCCCCTGTGTCGGCTCCCGTCCCCTACTTCGAGGTGGTGCGTCAGGTGAAGAAGGCTCTTAATACCCTTCAGGCCTCCTTCCCCCCATACGGGTCAAGTTAATGCCAGCCCAGTGCGAGGACAAGTCGCCCAGGCGCCTCAGATTAGTGGAAAGACTGCAGAGAGGTGTTCTTCGCCAGACGCGCTCCACAGCGCTCGCAGCCAAATCCCCTGTGCCCTTACTCGACGTGGAACTTGTACCCGGCTTGTTTGATGGCCTTGCGGTAGTCGTCGGAATTCATCTCCACGAGCTTGCACATTTCGTACAGGCGCGAGCGCAGCGTGACGCCCAGTTGGTTCAGAGTGAATTCCACGTCGGGAATCAGCTCCCCGGAAGGCATGCGACCCTCGCGACGGCCGGAGGCATCGCCGAAAGGCAGGGTGGTGGTAATGAGCGTAACTTTCTTGTAGTTATAACGTGAATTGATAATATGTTGTAAGGTTTCCTTCACCCAGTCACTAGGATTGGACGACGCCAACTCGTCGAGCAGAAGCACCTCCGCATCCAACACCGGCTGCAGCACGTTGAGCTCCGTGTGCTGCGTGCCGGGATTGTAACTGTCGCGAATGGCCTTCAGAAGGTCGTGGAAATCGTAGAAGAGGCATTCCACCCCTTTGCGCAGCATCAGCTCCCGGAGCACGGCGACGGCCAGGTGCGTCTTGCCCACTCCCGTGGGACCCAAGAAGAGCAGGCCGAAGTCGGCGGGATATTCCTCCACAAAGCGCTGCGCGTAGATTTTCGCTGCCATCAGGCTGGGGTTCGTCTGGCCCGTGTCCAGATTCTTGCGCACATCGAAGTTCGCCAGCTCACAATGCTCGTAACGCGGCGGGATGCGCGCCTGCTTGAGCAGCAGGACGGAGCGTTCCAGATTCTGGCAGTCGCACGGCGCCACGCGGCGGACGCCATCCACCTCAATCGGCTTCCATCCTGTACCGTCACACTGGGGGCAGTTCTTTTGCGCCATGGTGATTGGTCCGCAGTGATTCTAATCCAAGCGCGGACAGGTGGGGCAAGATTTGTGAGAGGCGGGATGGAACGGCCGTCGCGAGCCGCAGCTACTTCGATCCCCCGCGCGAGCGAATAAGCTGCGGTGGGGCAACGCGCACCAGGGCGTTCTGGATGCCCTCGCGGTCCTTTTCGGAACGCTCCAGAAGTTCCTTCTGCACGAAGTCCACAAAGGCCTGCATCTCTTCCTGCATGCGACGCATGCGCGCGCGCATATTCAGGATAATTTCAATGCCCGCAAGGTTCACACCCAGGTCGCGCGTGAGATTCAGGATGGTCTCGAGCCGCTCCAGATCGTCTTGGGTGTAAAGCCGCGTGTTGCCGTTGGAGCGCGACGGGATCAGCAGGCCCTCACGCTCATAAAGACGCAGCGTCTGGGGATGGATGTTGTACATCTCAGCCACGGCTGAAATCATGTAGCCAGCCTTGCCGCGAGTTTTCCTGCCACGTTTGGCCATAACTGAGGTTCTCAGTTCGGAGCGATCAGCAGTCAGCTATCAGCGATCAGCTTGAAGCTGTCCATTGTCCGTTGCAACCACCCCGCCCTCCGGGCTCCCCTCCTTGGTTAAGGAGGGGACTAAGGGGTGGTTGGGCCACGGACCACTGACAACGGACAGGGCTTTTTCATAATTCAGAATTCAACATCGCCCGCCTATCCCGACCCTGTCGGGACTCGCTCAAGACGCTCGCTGCCTAGTGCTTACTATCTCCTGCCTTCAAGTCCTTCCGCGGGTCTTCGGGGTTCAGGCGCGCCAGCTCGCGCAAGATTTCCTTGGTGCGCTCGTCGGCGACGCGCGGCACCATGACCTGCACCTCCACGAACTGGTCGCCCCGCAATTGACCCGAAGATTCCCGTAGCGAAGGCGCGCCCTTGCCACGCAGGCGCAGCTTCTGCCCGCTCTGCGTGCCCGGAGGAATCTTGATGGTGCTCATGCCGTCGATGGTCGGGACCTCGACCTTGGCGCCCAGCGCGGCTTCGGTGATGGTGACGGGAAGCTTCACATAGATGTTGTCACCTTTGCGCTCGAACACCGAGTGAGGCTCCACTTCCGTGACAATGAAGAGATCGCCCGGCGGACCTCCCCGGATTCCTGCGTTTCCCTTTCCCGGCACGCGCACGCGTGAACCCGTATCGACGCCGGGAGGGATCCGGACCTCAAACGTCTCGGGCCGGCGAATCGAACCCGTGCCGTGGCAACTGGAGCAGGGCCGGCGCTGCTTCCCGCTTCCTCCGCATTGCGGGCAGGTCATCGCAAAGCGCATGGCGCCGACCTGCCGCGTGGCCTTGCCGGTCCCTCCACAACCCGTGCAGGAGACGGCGGGTCCGGCGGTGGTGCCAGTTCCTCGGCAGGTGTTGCAGGCTTCCTCGTGCGCCACCGTGATGCGCACCTGCGTGCCCCGGATGGCGTCCGAGAAGCTCAAATGCATCCGGTATTCGATGTCGGAACCTTTTTCGGGTCCCTCGCTCGCAACCTCACGTTCTCCACGCGAAAAGATTTGCGAGAAGATATCGCGGAAAGCGGAACCGGCTCCCCCACCCTGCCGGCTGGCCTCGGCGCCCGAGTCATCCAGGTTTGAAAAGTCAAAACCGGAGAAGTCAAAACCGGGCGCAGATGAGGGCGTGGGGCCCGCCGCGCCGTAACCGTAACCACCGGGAGGAAGGTTGTCGGAGTAGAATCCGTACTGGTCGTAAATCTTACGCTTTTTCTCGTCGCCCAGGATTTCGTACGCTTCGGAGATTTTTTTGAACCTTTCCTCCGCGCCCTTGTTGTTCGGATTGACGTCCGGGTGATGCTTGCGGGCGAGATGGCGGTATGCCTTGCGGATCTCCTCCGGCTTGGCGTCGCGGCTGACGCCCAGAATGGCGTAGTAGTCTTTTTGTGTACCGACAGGCATGGTGAAAACCTGGGAGATCAGAAGTCAGAAGTTAGGAGTCAGAAGGCCGCGCGCGTGCTTTGCTCTGGACGTTGGCCTGCTCCTATAGCCTGGCAAGCCCCCGGCCTTTGATTCCAGGCAGTGCAGAACGCGGTGTCCGAAGACCTGCTCAAAAACGGACTGGAACTCGAATCGGTCAGCCTGACCCGGCTCGACCAGACGCCGATAAAATTCTTCGACGCGCAAAATGCGTTCGACGCCGAGGGTCTCACCAAGCTCACCCAGCAAACCCAACAGCGCGCCAAGGAACGCAATGAAATCGAACAAGACACCTCGGTCGCCATCGCCAAAAAGAATTATGAAGCGACTCAGCTAAAGCTGACCATCGAGAAGGACCAGACGTTCGCCACGCTTCAGCAGCAACAGGAGGTCGCGACGCGGCAGGCCCAGCAGGTCGCGGAGATCGCCAGCATAACCTCGCAGCGCGAACGCGAGGCCCAACAGGCCAAGATCGATGCCGAGCGCCTGGTGCAGGAGGCCGAAGTGGAAAAAAGCCGCGCCATCCGCCAACGTCAGATCGAAGCCGATCGGGAGGTTCAGGTAGCCAAGATCGATCAGGAGAAGCGCACCACCCTGGCCGACCAGGATAAATTGATCTCCATCGCGGAGAAATCCAAGGCCCAATCCGAGGCCGAGAAACAGGCCAACGAGGCGCGCGCCCTGGCCGCCCGCGCCGAGGAGCAGGTAAAAACGGCGCGCGAAGTCGCCATCGCCGAACGCGAGAAGCAAATCGCCCTGGTGGCTGCCGACCAGGACGCGCAACAGCAGGCCATCGGCATTCGCGTTGCGGCGGAGGCCGAGAAGGACGCCGCGCAGAACCATGCCGAGGCGATCAAGATCAAGGCCGAAGCACAGCAGGTGCAATATCAGGTGGACGCCAACGGCATCGAGATGCGCAATGCGGCACTCAACACCTTGGCCGCCGAACAGATCGCCATGCAGATCAAGATGAAGCTGCTCGATGCGCTGCCCGGCATCATCGAGGCCTCGGTCAAACCGATGGAGAAGATCGAAGGCATCAAGATTGTGCAGGTCGACGGACTCAACCGTGGATCGGCTGGCCCGAGCGCAACCGGGGGCGCCAGCGGCAGCGGAAACCTTGCGGAGCAAGCCGTGGCCGCCGCGCTCGCCTATCGCGCCCAGCAGCCCATTCTGGATGCGGTACTCAACGAAATCGGGATGAAGGGCGGCGATCTCAACGGCCTGGTGGATGCGGTACGCCAGGAGATCGCCCCGCCCCAGCGCGCAGCAACCGGAACAGAAACATCCGCCTCGGCGCCCGGCACGTCTAC
>JAIQEZ010000110.1 GCA_020073545.1 Terriglobia bacterium
CGGTATACCCCCGCAAGGTTTTTTTCAAAGAGCAGGCGATACTGCTCCTCGCTTCTCTCCAGAGCTTCCTTCCCTTGCATCCGCTCAACGGCATAGAGGATGGCGCGGCAAAGCCCCTGGCTATCCACCTTGCCTTTGTTGAGGTAATCCTGCGCCCCTTCCCGGACTGCTCGAAGGCCGAGCTCTTCATCGGCAAGACCCGTCAGCACGACAATGGGAGTGCGAGGGAATTGATTGTGTAACTTCATAAAAGTGCTGATGCCCTGGCTGTCGGGGAGCCCAAGATCCAATAACACCGCGTCGATTCCCCCCTTAGCCAGCCGCTCGACCGCCGTCAGCAAGTCGGGGGTATCCTCCACGGTAGCCCAGGCGGTCTCCGCTTCCTTCAACATTTCCCGGATTAGGCGGATATCTCCCGGATTGTCCTCCACCAACAAGACCTTGATCGGCTCGGGTGTCATGGCGTTTTTCCTTGCGGAAGTTTCACGATCGTCAGCCAAAAATCTTCAATCGACTTCACGACCTTGACAAACTGTTCCAGGTCGACCGGCTTCGTCACGTAACAATTGGCATAGAGGCTGTAGCTCTTGATGATGTCTTCTTCGGCCTTCGACGAGGTCAGTATCACGACGGGGATGCGCCTTAAGACGGGGTCGGCTTTGATTTCCGCCAGGACTTGCCTGCCATCCTTCTTGGGCAAGTTCAAGTCGAGCAAAATGAGGTCTGGCCGCACGGCGTGGGTATATTGGCCGGTCCGGCGAAGCAGAGCCAGGGCTTCATCCCCGTCGCCGGCGACGGTGAGCGTATTGCGGACCTTGGTTTCCTTCAGGATTTCCATCGTCAGGCGGACATCGGCGGGATTATCCTCGACGAGCAAAATTTCAATAGGCTTTCCAGTGGTCTCCATTATTGTCTCCTGGGACACTTTGCGATTGACGGCTCAAGCCGCCATCGTAAAGTAAAACGTTGACCCCTTCCCTGCTTGCGATTCGACCCAGATCTTCCCTCCGTGGCGCTCGACAATCTTCTTGCATATCGCTAAGCCGACCCCCATGCCGGAATACTCGCTCTTGCCGTGCAGGCGCTGAAATATCAAGAAGATGCGCTCGAAGTGCTCAGGGTCAATGCCGATGCCGTCATCCCGCACCGAGAAAAGCCATTCGTTCTCATTTCGTCGAGCTGAAACATGAACGACGGGCGGACCCGCGGCGCGAAACTTGATCGCATTGCTGAGCAAGTTTTGGAACAGGCGGCTCAGTTGATCCCGGTCGGCCATCACGGTCGGCAAGGGATCGTGGGTGACCTTGGCTCCGTTTTCCTCAATCGTGCTTCCCAGATTCGAGACAGCATCCGCGAGGATCGCCTCGCAGTCGGTGGGTACAAATTCCGCCGCCCGCGAATCCAGGCGTGCATACGCCAGCAAGTCGTTAATCAAGCGGTGCATTCGCGTGGCACCAGCTACGATATAGGCGATGAACTCATCAGCATCGGAATCGAGTTTTCCTTCATAGCGTTTTGCCAAAAGCTGCGTGAAACTCGTAATCATGCGCAGTGGTTCCTGGAGGTCGTGGGAGGCCACATACGCAAACTGTTCCAGGTCCGCATTGGATCGCTCCAATTCCTTCTCATGGATTTGCAGCGCTCTTTCAACTGCCTTGCGCTCGCTGATGTCTTCTATTGCCAGGAGGATCATCGGCGGGCCCGTCTCGGGCTGGATTCGACGGGCATTGAGGACCATGAACCTCCGGCCGATGTCGGCGAAGTCGCGCTCTACCTCGAAGTCTTCAACCGGCATGTCGCCGGAACAAACCTCCTCCAGGAGAACGCGAAGCTTGGGAATGTTCCACTGGCCATCCCCCAATTCATAGATGAGTTTGTTCTCTGTCTCCTCTGGCTTAACCCGGAAGGTCCGGTAGAAAGGCCGATTTGCCATTTTCACCCGCAGGGCGACATCGAGCACCAAGAGGGGTTCCCGTAACGTGTCAAGGATGGTCTGCGCAAGAATTTGGGGCGCTCCTGAAAGCATAACGGCATGCTCCCGCTCGCGTTTAGTGCCATCATCAATCATCTTTGAGAAGTCTCCCGCCCTTACGACCAGGATGGGTGACGCCTAAAATACACCCTTCACCCAAAACAGGACACCCAGACTCTGTGAGAAACCGAGTGCGAGGGATTCTCAAACGCACGGCAGTTGAGCTCAGCTTGACGCACTTTGTGACAATAATCAAGCGTCAGTCTGCGTCAATCCACTGCCATTCGTCTCTACTGTGGATTCTGTAGAGATGCCTAGAGGTTTGGACGCTCAATGTACTGTCGAATACTCAATCAGCAGAATTGTGCCTGTTCCTGTCAGAGGTTACGCTTGCATCGCAGCCGCGGAGTGTCCTATGGCGGGAAGGATCCTGATCGTGGGTGACCAAGCATTCGAGGGATAAAGAGTCAGCCGCCCATTCGCACCGCGAAACTGCCTTGGAGCGAGTCCGACCCGGGAGGTGGTATCGGCTCGTCGCCAAAATCCGATTGCTTCTGATACCACGGGCGCGCCCTTAGCAGGCAGAGGGAGGTTGTTATGACGCCCATGAATAGCCAGTCTGTCGATTGGGGAGCCACTCATGCCGGACTCGCTGGCGCGAGAACCACGATCGAAGACGGCGCGAACCGCAAGATTTTCGGCAAGCAGACGGAGGTTGTCATGGCACGTAAGAAAGGCCAGCCCGCGGTTATTACGGCAAATCAGAAAAGCCAATCGGTCGACTGGGAAGCCATCCTCGTCGGACTCGCCGGCGCGAGAACGACTATCGAATACGGCGCGAACCGCAACATCTACCGGCAGGGAGAGCCTGCGGATTCCGTGTTCTACCTCCGGCGAGGCAAGGTGAAGCTCTCGGTGACTTCCCAACAGGGCAAGGAAGCGATCGTCGCCATTCTGGGCGCCGGTGAGTTCTTCGGTGAGGGATGCCTCGCAGGCCAACTGCTGCGCGTGTCAACGGTTAGCGCGATGACCGATTGCACTCTGGCCAGGATTGAGAAGTCAGTGATGGCGCGCATGCTGCACGAGCAGCACGGCATCTCGGAATTGTTCGTCACGCACCTGCTTTCACGCAACATCCGATATGAAGAGGATCTCGTCGACCAGCTTTTCAACTCCAGCGAGAAGCGTCTGGCTCGGATTCTCTTACTGCTGGCTCATTTTGGGAAGGAGAGTCGAGCCGAAACTATTCTTCCCAGCATCAATCAGGAACACCTGGCGCAGATGGTCGGCACCACCCGGTCGCGGGTCAGTCATTTCATGAACAAGTTCCGGCAGCTTGGCTTTGTTGATTATGACGGCGGGATGAAGTTGACGGTCAATAGTGGCCTCCTTAGCGTGATTCTGCACGACTAGCCTCGAGGTCAAGACCTCGGCACTAATCGGTTGAGGGAGAAGAGTTGTGCTTGGTCTTGATCGCCGCACTGCGAGTTACACGTGGACAGTAGTCTTCATTCTGTTACTGCTGAGGCTGGCTTATCTCATTCGAGAGACGCTGTTCATCTTTGTCGTGGCGCTGTTGTTCGCCTATCTGTTATGGCCACTGGTAAAGTTTCTCGATCGGCGACTGCCGGGACGGTCCAAAGTGCTGGCTCTCGCCATCGTCTATTTATCTCTGATCGGATTGCTGGTCGTCATGGGAATTGCCATTGGCTCTCGAGTCGTGGTGGAGGCGCACAATCTGGCAGCAAGAGTCCCAGAACTTCTTTCCAAACTCGAACAACCCCCCGAACCCGTCATTTCGCCATCCGTGCAAGCATTGAGGGTTACCGTCATCTCGACTCTGCGAAAGCAACTCGTTGATCATTCACGGGACCTTTTATCCCTCCTGCCCAATGCGGCTTTGGGTGTTCTGTCGCGTGCCGGAAGTCTTATCTTCTTCATCCTGGTCCCGATTCTGAGCTTTTTCTTCTTGAAAGATGGCCGGGCGATCCGCAGTTTCATGTTGGGGGTGGTCGCGGAGGGCTCCCGGCGCAACATGATCAACGAAATCGCCGCCGACGTGCACATGCTGCTTGCACAGTACATGCGCGCCTTGGTACTGCTGGCAGCGGTGGCGTTCCTGGCCTACGGGTTGTTCTTCTCTCTCCTCGGCGTTCCTTATGGGATTTTGTTGGCGGCCATCGCCTTTCTTCTCGAGTTCATTCCCATGCTGGGGCCCCTGGCAGGAGCAGGCATCATCATGTTGGTTGCCGGATTGAGCGGCTTTCATCATCTGCTTTGGCTTTTTGTTTTCCTCGCCGCGTTCCGCATCTTCCAGGATTACGTCGTGTCGCCTCACCTGCTCAGTGCAGGTATGGAACTCCACCCTCTCGTCGTCATCTTCGGAGTCCTCGCCGGGGGGTCTATTGCAGGGATCGCCGGAATTTTCTTGTCTGTACCGATCTTGGCCACCTTACGCATCGTTTATCGGCAACTGCAAAAGAAGCCCTTTGACTCCTGCCTCCGCAGTCCTGGGGCCGGAACGCTTTGAGCTCAGGCCCTGAGGCTCCAGGGCACGATGATGACGATGATTTGCCGGTTCCCTTTCAGAAACAACAGCGTTTTGGGCCATTTGGCGCGCTGATCAGGCAGGAAGTAGTAATTCCAATGCCACTCTACCGACTCCGGAATCCAGACGGCATTCTGCTGAGACCAGACGCGAGTGGCACTGGTGCGAACTGCTCGCTGTGTAGTTTACAGGAAACAGCCCCCAATCGTTGTCGCGATTTCGAACCCCCGGCAACTCCCACCTGCCCCACCCAGTAGTTGGCCCTCATTTACCATGATGAGCAATTTTGACCAGGCGGGGGAGCAGTCTTGGACAGACAATCACAGCCGCCTCGTCTATAAAGTTCTTGTAGTTCGGGATCCCGAACGAGGTCGACAGAGGAAGATGACATACCCCACCGTTCAGTACCTTGCGTTTTGCTTTTGGGTGACGAGCCTGGGTGAGGCGACTCGAGTTCCCTCGGTAAAGTCGTGACGAACGTGATGTGTCCCGGTCGCGAGATGGGGCTTCTGGAGGCATCGATGGTGAACAGACATACTCTCACTCCCAAATGGCGAAAATTACTCAAAAAGATCGGCACTCAAAGGACGACTCGGGAGTACCAAGACCAACAGGCCATCTATTCGCAGGGGGATGCGGCTGATGCGATGTTCTACATCCAGAATGGCCACGTGAAGCTCACCGTTGTATCCCGGAGCGGCAAGAAAGCGGTCATTGGCATTTTGGGGCGAGGTGACCTCTTTGGAACGGGGTGCCTGGCAAAACAATCCCTGCATATGTCGGGCGCAACGGCGATTCATCAAACCACGATTGGTCGCGTGAAAAGAGGAAGCCTGGTTCGCATGATCCATCAGGACCCTGCCTTCGCAAAGCTCTTCATCTCATACCTGCTTTCTCGTATTGTTCGAATCCGGGAAGATCTCGCGGATCAACTCTTCAATTTCAGCGAGAAGCGCCTGGCCCGGATATTGCTGTCGCTTGCTCACTCTGGCAAGGAAGAAAGCCGCGACCCGGTGATCCCCAATATCAATCAAGGGACCTTCGCGGAAATGGTCGGCACGACCCGATCAAGGGTCAGTTACTTCATGAACAGATTCCGGAAGCTGGGTTTCATCGACTACGACCGGGACGGGTTGACGGTCCATAGTGCCCTCTTGAGCGCGGGCCTGCGCGACTAACCTCGATGTCAAACCCACGGTAATTCCCACCGGCCCCACCCGGTAGTTCCCCCCTCATTAGCTGGAGTGAGCAGTTTTGACCAAAGGGGTGAGCAGTACTGGGCTGACACGGAAATTACCTCAGGGTATAAGCTAGGGTGCGTCGCGCTGCCAGCCAGGACTTGGCGAGGAGGCGGATGACGCTCTCCCGCCTTCGCGGGCAAAAAAGGAGCTTCGAAATGAAAAGACTTACTCTGATTCCTCTGATTCTTCTGTTTCTGACCCTCTGTGCGACGGCATTCGCAGGCGAGAGCCAACTAAAAAAGGCAACCAACGTTGTCAACGAGATCATGGGGACTCCCGACAAGGGCATTCCGGGTGAGCTGTTGGAGAGAGCCGTGTGTGTCGGCATCGTTCCTTCTCAGGTCAAGTTCGCTCTGGGATTGGGTGGGACTTATGGACGCGGTGTGCTGGTGTGCCGCAAGGGTGGGGACGGAGCGTGGGATGCACCTTCCATGTTCACCCTCGGCGCCGCAAGCGTTGGATTTCAGATCGGTGGTAAGGCGACCGACGTCGTCTTCCTCGTGATGAACCCCGAAGGCATGAAAAAACTGGTTCAAGACAGCGTCAAGCTGGGCGCGGAATTATCCGTAGCGGCCGGGCCGGTGGGTCGTTCCGCCGAAGGCGCGACAGACGCACAACTCCATGCGGAGATTCTCAGCTACTCGCGGACACGGGGCTTGTTTGCCGGCGCGTCGCTTGACGGAGCCGTAGTAAAGCAAGATGAGGACGACAACCAGAAGCTCTATGGGCGCAAGGTGAGCGCGAAAGAAATTCTGATCGACGGCACGGTGCGCACTCCTCGGGCAGCTCAGGCCTTGGACAGCGCGCTGACGAAATACTCTCCCAAGGGTGGACATGCGTTCACCCGGCTGTAAGCGGTCCCTGAGAAGAGCTACGGGCCATTGAACGAAAACAACAACTGCGCCGGACGCGAGAAGCGTCTGGCGCACGAATTCGGCATTCACCGTCGTTAAGGAAAAACGAAGCATGAGAAAAACGCCAGTTGTTGCACTCGTCCTCTTTGTCTCGCTGATGTGCAGCGGTGGCGCGTTTGCATACTCCGTTCTCACGCACGAGGAAATCGTAGATCTGCTCTGGACCGCTGAGATCCGGCCCCTCCTGCTCAAGCGATTTCCGGAGTTGACGGAAGACCAACTCAAGGAAGCGCATGCGTACGCCTATGGAGGCGCCGTCATCCAAGACCTCGGGTATTACCCCTTCGGCAGCAAGGAATTCAGCAACCTGGTGCATTACGCTCGCAGCGGAGACTTCGTTCGCGAGCTACGGCTGGAAAGCCAAGATGCCAACGAGTACGCCTTCGCCCTGGGTGCTCTATCACACTATGCAGCGGATATTGCCGGCCACCCGGCTGTCAACTTGGCCGTTGCGGTCAACTATCCGAAGCTACAGGCGAAGTATGGCAAATCGGTCAAGTATGCGGAGGACAAGACGGCCCATCTGAAGACGGAGTTCGGGTTCGACATGGTCCAGGTGGCGAAGAATCGTTATGCGTCGGAGCAGTACCACGACTTCATCGGGTTCAAAGTGTCCAAGCCCCTGCTGGAGCGGGTCTTTCCTGTCGTCTACGGGGTGGAGTTGAAAGACGTGCTTCCGCACGCGGACCTGGCGATCAGTTCGTATCGTTTTTGTATCAGTCGGTTGATTCCGGAAATGACCCAGGTCGCACTGCGGACCCACAAGAAGGACATGATGCGCGAGATGCCTACTTTCGCGAAACGAAAGTTCCTGTACCGGCTTTCGCGCTCCGATTACGAAAAGGAGTGGGGAAAGGACTACCAGAAGCCCGGATTCCGGGTCCGGTTCATGGCAACGCTCTTGCGCTACTTTCCGAAAATTGGCCCCTTCAAGGCGATGGCGTTCAAGAACCCTACCCCGCAAACCGAGGAGTTGTATTTCAAGAGCATCAATGTGACCGTCGATCAATACCGGGCTTTTCTTGAGCAAATACGGGCGGATGTACTCCTGGTTCCCAATCGTGATTTGGATGATGGCCGAGGGACCCAGGCAGGGGAATATTCGCTGACCGACGACACGTATGCCAAGTTGCTGGGCGAGCTGTCGGAGCGGAAGTTTGACCGGACCACGACCGACCTGCGCGACAACATTCTGCACTTCTATTCCGACCTCTCTGCCCCGCTCGAGACGAAAAAGGACGCGGCCCGCTGGCAGAGCGTGCTGACTCAACTGGATCAGTTGAAGTCGGTGACCCTGGTTTCGACCCCCGCGGACAGTCCTCCACAAGCCCTACCGCCAGCCCAACCGCCAGCTTCAGCCCCAGCCCTGGCCCCAGCCCCGGTTGTGAGTGCAGGGAAGCATTTCGATCGTGTGCTGATTATCGTGCTGGAAAACCAGAATTACAGTGCAGCCATGAAAGACCCCTTCTTGGCGCAGTTAGCACAGAGGGGAGCTAGCTTCAGCAACTTCAAGGCTTTGATTCACCCGTCCTATCCCAATTACCTGGCCATGGTTGCCGGAAGCACGTTTGGCGTGCGAAGCAACGACCCAATTACCCTCCCCGACGACAACAGCCATCGGACCATCGCTGATTTCCTAGATTGGAAGAACTACGCTGAGGATTACCCATCAGAACCCCGACCTTTTCTTGGTGACCGTGGGAAATACTCTCGAAAGCACGTCCCGTTCTTGAGTTTTGCAGAAATTCAACAAGAAAGCTTCGGTAACGTGGTATCCGTCTCTACCCAGGACCCGCACAACAGATTTGTGGCCGACGTCGAAGACTTCCGAAGCGACCCGAAGAAGCATCCTCTCCCTCGTTACATGTTTTACAGCCCCAACTCGGACAATGACGGGCACGATCCCGTGTTGCTGCCTGGAAGAGGGTTGAGGAAAGCTTCGACTTGGCTGAACAGATTCTTGAAGGACTCGTTTCCTCTGGACGAGAAGATGAAGGGAACTCTCGTCATTGTCACCTTCGATGAGTCACAAGTGTTCGACAACACCGAGCGAATCTACACCGTTTTTTTGGGAGATATGGTGAAGCCGGGGGAGATTACAGAAGCATATACTCATTACAGCGTTCTGAGGACCATTGAAGACAACTTCGGATTGGCGCCGCTCAATTCGGGCGACAGTAATGCCGTGCCTATTACCGAGGTTTGGAAATGATTTCCGCAAACGCAGTTCAGTAGTGCTGCGATCTCTGGCGTCTCCTCCGGCGAACCCAGGGGATGCAAGAGGCCAGGAGGAGGGAGTGTCGTCGAGCTGGTTTCAACCGGCGCGAAGGCACACAAGGAGGTGGTGAGATGCTCGCAACTGCTTTGATCGTCGTCGTGATTTTGATGCTGTTCGGTGCGCTGCCCAGATGGGGTCACAGCCGAAACTGGGGTTATGCCCCCAGCGGCGGGCTGGGTCTCGTCTTGGTGGTTCTGGTCATCCTGCTGCTATTGGGTCGGCTTTAGAGGCCCCTGGGGCTCTTGAAAACAGAGCGGCGAGATTGAACCGCAAAGGGGCTCTACTTCAACACAGTGCCTTACCGGGAGCGGACCGCAACAGGAGCAGCGCCTGGACGGTGCGGGGACTGGAAAACGTCCGCACGCAGTGGGCACTGCTGTGCACCGCTTACAACCTGAAGAAGCTTTGGAAGGCGGGGCGGCATGCGCAGGGTCCCTCCACCCTCAGGCCGCGCGAAGCGAGATCCGCACGCCTGCCACTTTCATACCTAACACCTCTCTCCCGCCTCGGCTACGCCTGAGTTCTGAGACAGGCTCCCAAGGGAGAGGGCGGTTTCCATCATTTTTGACGGTCTCATACCGTGGGGCTGCCACCTCGCCAGGGCGGCGGACTGTTTTGACCATTTCACACCGCTCCGTATCGTGGATTCACTCTACCTGCTCTGCCGCGATCCAAACGATGACCGTACGGGCGGGTATTTGCCCGGCATTGAGGGCGCGTGCTTGACAAAGGCCGCGCCCGTTGGCGATCATAGGCGTGTAACGTCAGGTCTCCTCAAAATCCCAGGGGACTGCATAAGAATTTGACTTGCATGACCGACTCGAGCCGGCATTGCCGCAAGATTGGTGTAGTTCTGACAGGTGGTGGGGCAAAGGGCGCCTACCAGGTCGGATGTCTCAAAGCCCTGCGCCAAGCAGGCTATACAAACGTCGCCGCCATTTCCGGGACCTCGGTGGGAGCCATGAACGGCATGCTCTTGGCCGCTGGGAAACTCGACAAGGCTGAGGAGGCATGGAACGCCCTCCGAGCTCGGGATATTGTGGGATTTGAACCGCGCAAGGTCTTTCTTTTCCCGCTCTGGATTCTTGCCGCTATCGTTTCGGAATTTTCTCTGGCAAAAGTCCTGAAGATCTCTGACTCCTTGCTGGTCCCGATTCGCCGCCTCCTGGCTGGTATGATCGTGCCCACCCAAGCTGAGGAACAACCCTCTTGGACATGGATCGCTCTCGCCCTGGTCGGCACGCTCGCTCTCCTGGACGATTGGTCCCGGCGCGTATTCCTAGGCTGGATCTTCACCACGAACGAGCCTCTGGCCACGCGCCTTAACGCACTTTTGAGCGAGGATGATGTGGAGGCCGTTCAGCAGTCTTCCATCCCCGTCTATGCTACGTTGTCGCACCATCAACCTCCTGCCGGGTGGGTCCCGCATTATGTGCGCCTGGATAAACTTCCGCGTGAGCGGGTCGTGGATACGCTCCTCCAGAGCGCAGGTTTTCCCGGAGTTTTCCCCACGCCTAAATTCTGGGGCCGGCACGCCGTGGACGGTGGCTGGACAGACAACATCCCTGCGGCTCCCCTGCTCTTTGGCCCGGAGTCGCGCGTGGACCTTCTCTTTGTGATTAAGGTCGACAAAACCGTGGCCCGTCCCGCCCGATGGAAGCGGCTGGTGACGGCGGCGTTTGGAAAGCTCTGGGGAGAGGCCTCCGCACGTCCCGCAAGTAACCCGGAAGACCTCATCGAATGGTCCCGCGCCCGCTGGGATGCGCATAGCGCGCACGACCCCACTCAATCACCATCCGTCGCAGACACCGCTGATGGGCCTGTTCAAAACCCCGACACGCAGGCGGCGTCGAGCCCGCTACCCCGGGCTTTCCCTCGCATCGTAACGGTTGTCCCTTTGCACCCTTTGGGGAGTATTTTGACGGGCACGTTCTGGTTTTCCCGCGCCAAAGCCAAAAGGCTCATCGAATTGGGCGAGCAGGATATGAATGCCGTCCTGGCGAGAGCAGATTCAGCCGTTGCCCCCAGTTGAACCGGAATCGCCTGGCTTCGCAGCCGAGACCGGCGCCGATGAGAAATCTGAACCCTCCTTCACGGCCCCAGCATAAAAGCCACGATATGCTTCCGGCAGCATCCGGGCGAGTGCCAGCATAATCCTCTCGGTGAATTCCTCGAGTTGGGGCGTTCTCACCCCTGTACCAGGAGGATTCAACGGCGTCCCCAATCGGACCATAACCGCGGGCCGTCGCAAGCGCCTCCAGTGGCGACCCAGGTTTTCCTGTCCAAAAGCCACGACGGGCAGGACCGGTACGCCCGCGCGTGTGGCCAAATAGGCCGCACCGGTCTGTCCTTGCAGTAAACCGCCCGTGCGGCTGATGCGGCCTTCCGGCGCGATGGCCAGGGTTCCCCCACCACGCAGCACGGCCAGAGCGCTCGCCAGCGCTCGGCGATCGCCTTCACCCCGAGCTACATAAATGCTTTGTCCAAGTTGGCCCAGAAACCATCCCACCAGTGGGAAACCAAGCATGTGTTCCGACACAAAGAAAACCACGGGGCCGCGCAAAACACTAAATGTGATGGGTGTATCGATGATGTGCAGGTGATTACACGCCAGAATGAAGGGCCCCGAACTCGGAACCCTTTCCAGCCCTTCGACCTCGATCCGCATGAGCACCCGCACCACCCGCACCGTCAACCCCTGGACGAGGCGCTGAAAGAACGATGGTGCACGACGTTCCCACGCCGCAGGCTCGTCCTCAGGTTCCTCCGCCGGTGGCTGGATGGCCGAGGTTTCCGTGGGTGGGGCCTCTTGCGCCAAGTGCTCAGCCAAGGATTCGATGCTCGCGAACTGTCCCAGGAGGTCAGGCGGGACCGGCCGCCCCAACCACTGTTCCAGCTCCCCCGTGAGCACCACCGCCGTCATTGAATCCATGCCGTAGCGGCTAAAGGGCTTGCGGACGTCGATGGACCCTGGATCTACACCGAGCTCCGCGGCCATCTGGCGAAGCATCCATGCGGCAATTTCTGATTTGTCGAAGGACCTCGGCCCTGGGCTCGAAGATCCCTGCTGAATTTGCATGTTTCTGCCATTTATCACGGCGAGAAGACACCCTCACGGGGGGGGAGGAGCCGCCGCGACGCCGTGGGGCGCCGCGCTGTGACCGGCCTGCCACTCCTCAAGCTTTTTCCTCGCATATTGGTAACCCGCGTCCACGATTTTGTCGATTGAATGCCACTCGAAAATGCCATAGGAATCGACGGGCGGGCGGATGTAAAGGTCCACGTCCTTCATTACCAAATCACTTTTGTGCACGCTGCTGAGCATTAGGGTTCGCATCATTACAGCGAAGATATTCGGAACATTCAGAGGTTTGGCCAACGGATTCACGCGGCTCCACAGAATCCGCCATGCCGAGGGCAGCTCGCGGTAAGCCGGATCCACGGCCAGATCCTTTTGCGGACTCACGTCAACCGCAAAGACCGTTCCTCCGCAAATAGCCCGCATGACGTCACCCGGCAGATTGTTCAGAACACCGCCGTCCACGATTAAATCTCCGTTGTCACACAGCGGCGCGGCCACGCCCGGGATAGCCATGCTGGCTCGCACTGCCCTCTTCAATAAACCGGAATCATGCACAATGGCCTTGGCGTGGGTCAGGTTGGCCGACACACAGAAGTATTTGATCCAGAGGTCCTCAATCCGCGCGTCGCCGAACATCATGGTCAACATGCGGTCCAGCTTCTTTCCTGCCAGCAAGGCAACAAGGGGCAGCGTCTTGTCCTTGAGAGGGTCCATTCCGATCCAACCCTTGCGGTTGATTTCCAGCAAGGTTTGAAAGTCATGACCCATCGCGTACTGGCCTGCGATGACCGCACCCATGCTGGTTCCGCAGATCATGTCAATGGGGATGCGGGCCTCCTGCATGGCGCGAATCACGCCGAGATGAGCGAGGCCGCGCGCGCCACCGCCGCCCAGCGTCAGGCCCACGGCATGACCGGTCATGATGCGTGCCAGCCGGTCGTAGTCAGAAGGGGTATTCATTCCGACGTGGTGATGCGTGGCCGCCCGGAAAGGTTCGTACCAGCGCCGTGTCTCGGAGGGGCTGCGATTTCCGTCTACGTGAAGCAGGACCATCTCCCGCCGCGCCGTGGTGTGCTCCAACGATAACGATGCGGCTACTTTGGCAGGAGGAGTGGCGGTCGAGCGCGCCACAAAGAGCAGGCGGTCTGCCTGCCGGGCGCAGCAGTCAGTCCAGGGCGAAGGCCCGGGGTCGGCTTCATAGATCAGGTATTTGTATTTCGCCTCAAGCTCGTCAAGCCAGGCATCAATACGCAATGTCGTGGCATCATCTTGAGCGGTCGCGGTCCCTGGACCGAAATGGCTTTCCAGCATCGCGCTATTCAGATGGAGGGTCGGCCCCCATTGGGCGAGAGCCGCCGTCAGGCGGGTGCAAAAGTCCGCTAACGGCACATCGTTGCCTGTGGCAACGACCCCCACCGTCGAAAGACCATGCCCGACGTTCGCCTTGCCCTGCTGCTCAAGGCGCATTACCAGGCGCCGGGCGATCAGCATCGCGGCACCCGGGTTCTTCGACACAATCCGTTCAAAAGCATCCTGGGAGAATCTCACCAGCCCGGAATCTCGGATGGCCCGCACCGTGGCAAAGCGATGCTCCCCGGTAAGAAGCGCCATCTCACCAACCGATTCTCCTCGGCCGATCTCCCCAAGAACTTGTTCCGTTCCCTCATCGTTTCTGCGGGAAACGCGCAGGCGGCCGCTCACCACGACATACATACTGTCACCGGGATCCCCTTGCTGGATCAGGATCTCACCCCCGGGAACACCCACCCATTCGAGTTCCGACTCCAACCTGCGAAGGTCTGCCTCCTCCAGCACACTAAAAATGCCGGTGGTCGCGGCCAAAAGGCCCACGATATCCACTTTCGACCTGCCTGAATCAGGCTTGTCCATTTGAGCAACCTCTCAAAACCCTGCGAAGAATTTCCGTCTGATTCGGACCCTCGCGTTACGTTCGCCGCAGCATCAATCTGGCTTTACTCCGACGAAGAGCCGGAAGGAGCAACAGCCTTGGGGGAGGAAATCCCATCCGCCTGCTTGTCCCACACTTTGAGGTTACCCTCCAGATACGCGGCCCGGCAGGCTTGGCGTTGGAGTTTACCGCTGGAGGTTTTGGGAATCCCTCCCGGCTTCAGCAAGAGCACCGAATAAGCCTGGATCTCGTGCACTTCCGCCAGCGCCTGGCAAATCGTTTCCACCAAGTCGTTCACATCGAGGTTCGCAAAGTCAGGCTCCAACTCATGAGCAATGACCAGCCGCTCTTCCCCGGCAGCGTCGATGGAAAACGCAATCCCACAGCCCGGACGTAAAGCCGGATGGGACCGCTCTACCGTCAACTCGATGTCCTGAGGATAGTGGTTCTGCCCACGAATGATAATCAGATCCTTGATTCGCCCTGTCACGTAGAGAACGCCGTCCTGCAGGAATCCCAGGTCGCCAGTGCGGAGGAACGGCCCTTCCCCCGTATCGGCCAATCGGGCGCCGAATGTCGCAGCGGTCTCCTCGGGGCGGTTCCAGTACCCACCGGCTACGCTGGGTCCGGAAAGCCATATCTCACCGACCTCATGCGGAGCACCGCGGATGAGCGTTTCGGGATGAACAATCACTACGCGCGTCTCGCCCTCGGCCCGCCCGCATCCCACGAAGGTCCGCTGGCCCGGTTCGGAGGCTGCGGTGGGTTTGATACGATGCTGGTCCAAAGCCGCACCCTCAACGCTGCAAAACGTGGGGTCATCAGCAGTCCGCGTAGCCGTAGCCTTCAGAGTGGCTTCCGCCAATCCATAACCCGGACAGAAGGCTTTCCAGCGGAATCCGCAGGGCGCGAACATGTCGCGGAAGCGATCGAGCGTCTCCCTGCGCACGGGCTCGGCCCCGTTCACGGCCGCCTTCCAACTGCTCAAATCCAACGCCTCACGCTCAGCCGGCTTCACTTTGCGCACGCAAAGGTCATACGCAAAATTCGGCCCCACGCTGTGTGTCGCTTTTCGGTCTGAAATCGCCTGCAGCCAACGCGCCGGCCGCTGCAAGAATGCCAGGGGTGGCATCATATAACAGTGAAATCCCCGGTACAACGGCTCCAAGATTCCGTACACCAGCCCCATATCGTGAAACGTCGGCAGCCACGTCACGAGCACGCTTTCCGGCGTGTGTTCCCACCCCTGGTCGAGATCCAGAAGGTTGTGCATGAGATTGGCATGCGTCACCATAACGCCCTTAGGCGTGGAGGTGGAACCGGAAGTGTATTGGAGATAGGCAAGCGTATCGGGCACGACCGTCGGAGGCTGCCAATCCTGGGTTCCATTACTCGGAACAGCATCGGTCGCCACCCAGTCAAGCGTCGCCGCGAGGTTTGCCTGGGCAAACTGGGGTTGCGAGCGAGCGAGGAGATCCGAGGTGCTTAATGCCAGCCTCGGCTGCGCGTCCTGGGCGATGGCAAGGATCCTCAGTCCACCGCGATTCGGCCGCGGCGGATAGGCAGGAATGCCAATGATTCCCGCGTAGAGACACCCAAAGAAAGCCGCAATGAATTCCAAGCCCTGGGGATAAAGCAGAAGGGCGCGGTCTCCCGGCGCCGCACATTCAACGAGGCGGCAGGCGATGGTACGCGCCCGTGCGTCCAGTTCAGCGTAAGTAAGGCGCCCTGCTTCATTAATCCCGTCGGTCAGAAAAGTGTAAGCCGTCTGCTCCGGCTGAAGTTGGGCTCTGCGGCGGAGAATTCCAACCACGGTCACGTGGACCTTTACCGGGTCGAAAGCATGCATATTGATCCTCACTCCCCGACGGGGAGGCTGTGGGCGCAACCTAAATATGCGCGAATTGTTCGAGGAAAACGGGTAACACTTTATTGTTCTGAGTGATGGTGATCACTCCGTTTCTCTGTAACCAAGTTTCCACAGCGGGACGCCGTGCTGTGTCAGCGTGGTCTTGGGTGTGAACAGCCAAGACCTCGATGAGGGTCATGGTCAGTTCGTCGATCCAATCGAAGGTCTCCCTTCGTTTGCGAAGAGTATAAGCCCGCAGGGCTGGCTTCGCATCCCGAAACACCTCGCAGGCGACTTGCCCGTGCAGACAGCCGCGGGAGCGATGGTTCAGTTCGGGCCGTTTCCGAGGACGCCGGGGCCCGCAGGAACGAAAGGCTAATCGGAAAACGTACTCAGGACCAAGCTGCGACGGGCGTGGTCCTTTTTGAACAGACAGCCCAAGTCTTGACCTGTTAGCCTTTGACCTTGATTTTCGGGGGATAAGCCTACGGCTACCCAGGATTCGAAAATGGATAACCTAGCCTAAATCCCCAAGCATCGGCAGAATCTAACCGCGGGGGCCCACATGTCAAAGACAGCATACGAGCATCACCATCATGCTGCTCGGCATCATGAGCGCGCGGCCTACCATCACAATGAGGCAGCGAAACACCAGGAGGCCGGCAATCACGAAAAGGCCGCGCACCACGCCTACCTGGCTCTTGGACATCTTCAACTCGCAACTCATCACGGCACTGAGGCTGCCAAATTACACGCCGAGCACTGTAGTGACAATACGCGCGCTTCCAAGCAAAAAGCCAAGGCACGCAGCCCTGCTTAAGCCAGGACCATGTTTTGTGCTGACCGTAATCGATTTCAAAATGTAAATCCTTTCTGAAATAGGCTGTCAAGGGAACTATCAGGGCAGGAAACGTTTCGGATGTGAAGGACAGCGTGGAGTCTCAGCATAAAGAGCTGCCTGGCCCGGCTCGTGTGGATGCTGAGAGCTCATCTGGAGGGGAAACCGGTTTAACCTAGCGACTGAGGATTCGACCACACGAGACAGCAGTTCGGGCATGGTTCACCTGGGTGTCGTTGACATGAGCCTAACTCACGCGGCGCCCAAACTAGAGCATTGATGTGGCCCAAATTCTGATCGCGTGCCGAGGAGGGAATGCCGTGTCATTCGGCCTTTACGTCATTGGGTTTCTGATCGTTATCGGTGGGTTGGTTTACGGTGCCGTCATGCTGCATCTACCCGTACGCTGGATAGTAGTGGGTGCGGTCGTACTACTGGGCCTTGCGATTCTAACGGGTGTCAAAGCCACGCGTCAGAAGGATCCGCCGGCGTAACAGAACCAAGCTTCCTCGATGATGAATTTAGCGAAGCGCTGCTCCCATTGCTGGACTGCCGCACCACCAACATCTCGTAAAATGCAACAACCCTGCCGTAAATCCGCTGCCCTTATGGTGGAAGGGCGGCCCCGGTGGAAACACTGAATTTCCTCGTGGAGAAGTCAGAATCTGTGAAGAGTGTCTAACCTATTCAAAGGAACAAGGTCGAACGGAGGAAGGCATAAACACAAATCTCAGGCACTACCAACACCAACAGTTGCTTCTCGGAATTCCCGAGTTAGGGTAAACTCAAGACGCGCGCCTGTAGCTCAGTTGGATAGAGCGGCAGACTTCGAATCTGTAGGCCGGGAGTTCGAGTCTCCCCAGGCGCGCCAGATACCCTAGGCCTTCCGCGCGGTTCTCCCTGACTTAGCTTCACCGATCCCACGGGAAGTCTGCGTCGCCGCCGTGGGCAGAGACACTCTAACGGCGCGATCCAATGGGGGATCGATGCAGGTCACTACGGTCGATCCGCACAGAACAGCCTGGGGTGCTCTCAGTGTTTGGCGAGCTTCTCGGCCATCGACATCAGGAGCCTGCGGTTTGTGCTCGACATGCTCTCAAAGCACTTGACCAACCGCTTGACGGGCTTTCCCAGGTTCACCTGGTCAGCGACCTTGGGCGCGGCCGGCTTTCCCTCACCCTGGAAGAGCAGTTGGTACGTTTCGACTTCCAACGCTTTGGAGAACTTATCCAGAGTCGCGAGCGAAGGGGCTGTATATCCACCTTCTACGCGAGAGATGTACGACCGCAGAAGACCCGATCGCCGTTCGATGTCGCCTTGAGAGAGACCTTTAACTTCGCGCAACTGTCTTAATCGTTTTCCAACGTCCATAGTTCGATTAGAGCAGAACCGGAACCCGGTGTCAAGGGTATTAACTGGATACCTTAACGCCTTACTAAACTCATCAAGATATCATTTTGCGCTTTTCGATAAAGATAGTCCATGAGTTCCGATTCTCACCCCCTAAAACACAGCCGGCAGTTCGTGCGCGGTCCTCAACCTAACCCGAATTTCTCAGCACAGATAAGGGAGGCGGGGCTTTAGTCCCGCCGTTACACGATGCTCGTAATTGTTTCTTCGTCTCGCGCCCCGCGCAGTTTGTGGGAGCGATCTGCGCGGGGCGCGAGACGAGCAGAGGATTGGAAGCCCCTCTTTCGGCGGGGCTGAAGCCCGCCCTCCCGAGCGCCGGGAAGAAGGCGTCGTGTGGTGAGAAACTCAGGCTAAGCGTGACCCAGCCCCAGCCTGTTACGACCTGCGCTTTTTGTCAGGGGGGTGCGACGTGCCAGGGTCGTGCGAAGGCTGCGAAGAAGCGGGAGGCTGGTTCGCCGTGCGTGCAGCTTCGATCGCCAGCCACTCCACCAAGGACAGGCTCAGCGTGCACCCTGCCGCCTCCATCAAGGCCGGAATCAAGATTCCGAGATCCGACCGTTCTACGAGTTCCCGATCCTGGCTGTCCGTAACGGAGAGCACGCGCGCGCCATTCGCGCGGGCCTGCGCGGCCGAGCGATGGGTGAGCTTGTTGATCTTGGAACGCGAGCCGGAAAGAAACAATACCGCGTCGTCACGCCGGACGCCCGCCAGCCCACTCGAGAATTCCGAGCCTTCCATCCCTTCCGCCGGAAGGCCGGCAAGGACTTGCAGCCGTCGGGCGGCTCGCCAAGCCGGAAAGTGATAAAAGCCTCCCCCCACGATACGAAGGCGCGGAAAACGCATCACCTCCGCCACCATCGAACGGACCGCCACCGGAAGTTGGGTGAACACCCAATCGACTTGGGCCGGAAGCCGTTCAAATTCCCTTTCGAGGGAGTCCCCCTGGGGCTCGTGACGCTTCAGAAGGCGGGCTGCCGCGAGCGCCAGGTAATTCAGGGCGGCGTGCAGACAAACGGTAACAGAAGGAACGTCTGCTTCACCCTCGGCGCGGACGAGGAGAACCTGATCTGCCATTTCCGCCAGCGAGCTGTCAGGGGTATTGGTCAGTACGACCAGCGTGGACCCGCGCTGGCGCGCGACGCGCAAAAGCTCCTGAGCTTCCGGCCATTCGCCCCCGGCGGAGATCATCACCAGCACCGACCTCGGCCGCAAAAGGGGGAGCGCGTAGGTTTGCAGAACCTCCACCGGCCGCGCCACCAC
>JAIQEZ010000232.1 GCA_020073545.1 Terriglobia bacterium
AGTCACCGCTTTTCCGTCCCAAACCCAGGGGAGACGGAAGCGGGTGAACGCCATCCTTAAGCGCGGCTCGTCGAGGCGGGACGCCCGACAGGTTTGCCCACCGTCCAAGGTGATCTCAACCTTTTCGATGCGCCCCTTCCCGGTCCAGGCCAAGCCGGTCAATTCATACAGGCCAGGCCCCGGAAGCTTCTGGCCGCCCGACGGAAACGTCACCACGGACTTGGCCTCCTGGGGCAGGGTGAAAATCCGGGCTTTCCCGTCCGGCATCAGATCGCTGTACTTAGAGGTCTCATCACGCGTCATGTATGGCTGATCGGTCACGTGCAAACGCTGCAGCCACTTGACCTGGACGTTGCCCTCCCATCCCGGGGTCAGCAGGCGCAGCGGAAATCCCTGCGAGGGTCGCAGCGGTTCGCCGTTCTGGCCGTAGGCGAGGAGCGCGTCGTCCAGGGCTTTCACAATCGGCACGCTGCGCTGCATGCGGCAGGCGTCGGCGCCCTCGGCGATGATCCAGGAGGCATTGGGCTTGAGACCCACCTCCGCCAGCAGCAGCCGCAGCGGAACCCCGGTCCATTCGCTGCAGCTTGCCAGACCGTAGGAGCGCTGCACGTCCGGTCCGCTCCTGGGCGCCCATTCACCGCCGCTATTGCCGCCGCATTCCAGGAAATGGATGCGCGACACCGACGGCAGGCGGCGAATCTCGTCCATGGTCAGAATCAGGGGACGCTCGACCAATCCATGGATCGTGAGCCAGTGCCTGTCCGGATCGATCGCAGGCACTCCGGAGTGATGCCGCTCGTAATGCAGCGCCGACGGCGTGATGATGCCGTACGTTTCGGCGAGCGGCGTGGAACTCGACCCCGCTTCCGGCGTCTTGCTCTGCCGCGTCGCGCGGGAGGACTTCACAAACTCGGACCGCTCGGTGTACCCGCTGAGCGGCTTACCCAGGCTTCGCGGCTCCTGCGCGCGCGAAAGCAGGCCAGTTCCCAGCGCCGCACCCAGCCGCAGCGCCTGCCGGAGGTTTGTCTTTTTCATGGAATGATTCTACTCCTTCTCCCCGGTCCGAGGTTGGGGGTTGGGCGCTTTGGGGATGCTGCTGAGAAAGGACGTTGGCAGGCGAAAGCGCCTGCCCCACCTTGCCTGGCAAGATGTTGATCCTGCGAAGTGGGGCAGGCGCTTCCGCCTAATGCCGCTTACTTTAAGCTGTAAAGCTCAGTGGAGCATCGGCGAGGTTGCGGCAATCTTACTGAGGAGGGGTGGGATTTCAGACTGTGGTTTCCAAATGAAGCGCGGTGAGGGAAAAGACCGTCCCGGCAATGGCGCTTCCAGTCACCTTGGGACAGCAGACCCGGGACGAGGTGCAACGTACTGTGCTCCCAGGCGAGCGCAACGGAAGACGCTGCGAATGTGGCGGTTGAAATATGCGCCTTGGGAGTCGGCCTGCAATAGATCTTGATAAATCTGGTGGGGAACGTGGAAATAATGGTAGACGGCCCCGCCGCGAAATTCGAGTTGGAGAACGGCTTGGTCGTGGTCGTGAGCCACGCTAGCCAGCAAGCTGGACTGCACCGCTACGCCATCCTGCAGGAACCGGCAGTCCGCTGAGGAGGGGGCCGACTCGCGGATACAGGTTGGGGGCGGCGGGGAACAGGTCATGTTTTTTTTCGCTTCGGGAAGTTGCTGCGCCGCGGCCAGACGGCGCGGGGATAGGAGGGCCGATGGGGTCGGTGGGGGAGCTTGCATTGCGCCGCCCGCCGCAGCATACGATCCAGCACGCGCTGGTAGGCTTCCGGAGAGGTGGCGGCCGCCAGACTGGGAAGACAGGCGTTGATCACGTCTTGCACCCGCGAGAAACTTAGTTCGCGAGGCTCGATCCCCGCGACGCGCGCGGCGGCGAAAATGGTACCGCGCACCAGATTGTAGGCCGCCACTCCCAACACCAGTTCCTTGGCCACCATATCCAGACTCTTCCCCTTGAGCGAGTGCAGGTGCACGGTTTGCTTCAGGGAACGCAGATCTGTCTCGATATTCCAACGATATCCATACAGGGTCACGATCTGCTCGGGGGGCAACTCGAGGACGGTGAAGAAGTACAGTTGGATGATTTGGCCTCGGTTGATGACGCGGCGAGCGATCACACGGCCCCGCACACAAGCGTCAGGCGGCAGATCGGGGTGTTGCTGGCGGTCCCAGCGCGAGGGCGTCCAATCGACCCACTGATCGGTTTCCTGCGGAAGTTTGCCTTTGAGCAGAAAGCGGGCACGGGCATCGGTCAGCCGCACGATCACCGCATAGCCGCGCTGCTGGGCGTCGTAGGCCGTCGAAAAAACGCCGAAGTTGCGGTCTCCCACCACCACCGAACCGGCCGGAAGTTGACCGATTCCGGTGGCGGCCAGTTGCTGTTCGCTCACCGCCTGGTCCCCGTACATCGGTCCCCAGATGGGCTGCATAGCCAGCCCGCTGATGAGATCGTGCGCGACCACGATCCGCACTACAGGCCAGTGGGCGGGGCCGTACTGATTCTCGGCGGGCGGGTAAGCTCGCAGCAGTTCTGGGGTGGCGGGCAAATCCAGCGAAGAGCCATCCAGCAGAAACGCCCGGCGTCCCAAACCCGGCAGGGCTTCGGCGACATCCGCGATCAAATAGTTGAAAATCCGGTCCGCCACCTCTCCGGCCACCTCTTTGCCCAAACGTTTCCGCGCCCGGCAGTAGGCGCCGTTGTTGGGGGAAAGGGTTCCCTTCTTCAGGCGCTTGTGGCTGCGCAACAATGCCTGTGGCCGTCCCTCCGCCACCTCTTGCACGGCGGTGCTCAGCGTGCCTTTGCCGTCCAGACGCTGGCGCATCATCTGCCAGGCTGTCAATTGGGCGCTGTACACGCCCCCCTCGGCGCGCTTACCGGACACCTTCCGCAAGTCTTGGAAAAACTCCGGCGGTGCGGCTGCCCGGTAGATGGCCAATGCTTCCCCCGCCGTTGGCGGGCCAGTTGCGGGCACCGTAACTGTGAATGCACCCAGTAGAAGACTATAACCTGCCCCGGCGATTTTGTCCAGTGGTCCGCGACATTTTTTTGAAAATTGTTTTGGCTGGCGTCGGCCTGAAGCTTTACAGCTTAAAGTAAGCGGCATTAGGCGAAAGCGCCTGCCCCACCTTGCCTGGCAAGATGTTGATCCTGTGAGGTGGGGCAGGCGCTTTCGCCTGCCAAGGGACCGCCAAGCACCCCCGCCAACACGGTAGACTATGGATACGGGAGGGCAAAATGTCGATTCGACCTGTCAAGCGGCTGATTAAGGCCAAACCCACTCTGGAAGGCGCCGGTGTGCACCTGCGCCGCGCGTTCGGCTTCGGTAACACATCCGATTTCGACCCGTTCCTCCTCCTCGACGACTTCCGCAATGACGTTCCGGAGGACTATCTGGCGGGCTTTCCGTGGCATCCCCACCGCGGGATCGAGACCATCACCTACGTCCTGGCGGGAACCGTGGAGCACGGCGA
>JAIQEZ010000111.1 GCA_020073545.1 Terriglobia bacterium
GTAGGCAACAACTTCCTGGTCGGGGGTTACGCCGGCGTCAGCAAATATCTTCCCCAGGGCAGCCGCATCCAGGAAGCTGGGGACCTCGCCCGGCTCGATCATCCGTGTCCACTCAATGTTGACCGCGCCCGGGATTCTGCCGCCACGTGGGCCGAAGACCTTTTCCCCGCGATATTCCGCCGGATTCCGCGCATCTACTAACTTGACTTTGGGGTCCTTGAGGTGTTCAGCCACCCAACGCGATGTGGCAATGAGGGAACTTTGCGGCGCAGGTGCAAAGTCACCCGGCGCAACGCTCGGCGTTTCTGTCGAGATCGCTCGCCCTTGGCCTTGCCATTTTCTGATCCCGCCATTCAACACCTGCACGTGCGTCTGGCCGAAAAACTCCAAGACGTAGAACACCCGGGTGGCAAGCCGATTGCCCTGGTCGTCGTAAAGGATCACCCGCGAGGAGTTGCTGACGCCAGCCTGGCGGAGCAATCTCTGGGCCCGATCGGGGGGAAGGGGAAACCCTTGCCGGTTGGCCTCGAGATCATCCGTGGCCGGAGCAGGCAGGTTGATGGCTCCGGGGAGATGCCCTTGTTGGTACTCCTGCGCCGGGCGCACATCCAGCAACCGCACTCCGGGGCTCGCCAGGATTTCGGCAAGCTCCGGGGGTTCGATTAAAAGCTGCGGGTTCCGGTATGCGGGCGATTGTGCACCCGCCCGCGCACTGATCGTGGTCAAGAACATCACCAAGCAGAGGGTCTTGCGCATGTGCTTACCTCCTTGTTGAAGAGGCCGATCCTTGAGATCCCCACCCGCGCCTGGGTAAATCTAGCGGCAAAAATCGGCTCACCCGGGCAGACAGCCCAGAGACGGTGAAGCCGTGGAATAATCGGCGGGCGGCTAGATCCAGACAACGCCCGTCATTGGGTATTGGCGATACGGGCATAGCTCACCGGCGTTCCTGCAAAGTTTCTGTGCCGTGCAAAAGCTGCCCGTGTAGGCGCCGACCGTTTCCCGTTCACGCCGGCTTCGGCGCCGGGGGCGGCAGGGTTCGCGCTTTCACTTCCGACTGAAAATTAACTTTCCGATGCGTGCCGTCGCAGAAGGGCTTGTTTTCCGAATGCCCGCAGCGACACAGGCTGATCGTCGTTCGGCCCGACAAGTCGAACGCGTTCCCATTAGCGTCAAGGATGGTGAAATCGCCTTCCACGCGCGCCGATCCGTTGTTGTTGATCGTGATTTTCGTCACGCTGCCCTCCTGTACAAACTGCGCTCAGGTCTGCCTATTAGATAATGCTTTCCTCTGCAGGTTTCAAGCGGGATCGCCGGAAGCGCGAGGTTGAAACTCGCCTCGGCACGTCGCGGTTCATAATGGCGAACCTGGCCCTTTCGATTCCCGAAATGACGCTCGTTATTTGCAGGCAAGCATCCGGGACCTTCACGGGCCGGCTCGAACCGCCCCCGGTTTGCCACGGGCGATGAGGCGTATGGGGCCGGTCAGTCCCGATGGTATTGGGTATACGAACTCCCAGCCTTGAACGGCAAACCTCTGGCCGTAGCGCGCGTCAAGATCCGCATAGTCGGGCCGTGGCCTACCCGCCATTTCATTCACGGCAAGATTTCCCACCACAATGCGCAGTTCGTTTTCTCCCGAACGGAGAAAGGGTCGTACGTTCAGCTCATAAGGAGGGTGCCAGATCACGCCCACCCGACGGTCGTTGACGTAGACTTGCGCCGCCTCGCGGACCGGGCTGGTGACCCAGGCCTGGAACCGGGCGCCTTCCTTGAAAGGAATGGGGACCGGCTCACCCAGGTTCAGCTCCACCTGGATTCCCTCCTGCAGAAAATCGTTGGGAACAACGAGTTTCTTTTGGTATGTGGCGCGCCCAGAAAAGAATTGCAGGCCTTCCAGTTCAGTCCAGGAGCGCAGAGTGTCCATGAAGATTTTTCTCCCTGCGCCCTCAAAAGTGAGTTCCCATCCACGGCTGATGTCGAGCGGCTCAGGCAGATGCACCGTCTCGGCCGGGACAGATTCGTGCGGGGCTGCACGGTCTCCGAACACCAGCAACCGCGAGCCATACGCCTCGAGGTCAAGCCGAACGACAGTGCCGCGGTCTGGGCTGGGCAACACGGCGGCCGTCGTCACCTCACCCGTGAAAGGATCCCACCACTCGGGATTTTTGCCTTTGATGTGAAACGTGGCCGTCGCCCGCGTGCGCTGGTTACTGGCGTTGGCGAGGAAGTAGATTTCCGCCAAGCCCGTCCTGCGATGGAGGAAACCGATATTTCGCGTCGGAGGGGAAAGAGCAACATCTGGCGGGTACAGTCGAGTCAATTGTTTTTCGAGCTGACTGTTCTCCTCCGCAAGAAAGTGCCCTGGCGCGGAGGGCGTCTTGAAAAGCTCTGCAACCTGCCGCGCGACCGCTGGGCTTTCGGTCTCCTGATTCATAAAACCCGGCGCGAGAGATGGCCGGCGTCGAGTAGCAATCAGGATTCCGCCGCTGCGTGCAAAGTCCGCAAGTTTGGCCAGAGTTGAAGGCGGGATGCGCTCGACTCCCGGCAGAATTACGACGGGGAAGGCTTGATGGGCAATCACCAGCTTGCCGTTGTCGATGTGCCCCAGTTTCGCGAGCACTTCGTCATCCACAAAATCCACGTTGTACCCAGCCTCGAGCAGGCTCGGTAGCATGGCCGGGCCGAGGCGCAGCCGCGTTGCTTCCCAAAGGTCCACGTGCCCCGGTGTGAAATGCGCCCAAGCATCGTGGGTGGGGAGGTAGACCGCGACATCGTTGGCAGGCCTTCCCTGGCGCAACATGAAACTCACGCGCTGCACGTAGAGCGCGAGATCCGGCATCGCCAACCACCAGGGGTTGTGTTGATTCAGCGCTCCCGCCGCATAGAAATACCAGCCCGGCTCAGGCACGTTGGCCGGCGAGTAGGGCCACCCGTGACCGACCAGTTGATTGATTCCCTCCAGGAACTGCTCATCGGCGGCGGCTTTCAAGTCCAGCGGAGTGGCACGGAATACGAGCGAGTGTATCCACGTCCAAGCCTCGGCGGAGACCACGGGTGCTCCATAATGATGTCCGGCGGAAGAAGCCCAACGCGCCGGGGTGAAGCTGTTCCAGCGGCTGCCCTCCTCGCCTTGCTCCCCCTCGGGAAGATCTACGAACTTGTAGCTCGAGAGCGCCGCGGGCGGCTCGCCATAAGCCTGGACCCTGCACTGCACCTGATGTTGATGACACCATTCCTGAAGCGGGGCCATGAAATTCTCATTGAAGAGTTCGGTCAGCGTTTGGCCCCAATCATGGCGAATGGCCGCCGTCGGGCTCCCGACGTCGGCGACGAGAGCGGGCAGATGAGGTTTCAGGTTGTAGCCGCGCCGCCGGCGAAATTCCTCCAGAAAGTCCGCGCTCCAGTCCGAGCCGATGACCTCGAAGCTGTCGCAGAACATGGCGCGGATACTTCCGCCGCCAGCCTCTACCAGCGGCTCGCCCACTGCTTCCAGATGCTTCTCCAACGCGCCGCGGCGGTAATGGTCAAGAACCAAGCCCTCCGCTCCCACGGCGGCGCGCTTCACCTTCATGCCGGTCAGTCCGGCCACAAAAACCAGCAAGACACGTGGCCCCGACGACGAAGAAGGAAGAACGAAAACGCCTTTCTCCCTCGAGGTGATCTCGCGCAGGGAACTTGCGTCGAAATGCCTCACGTCTCCGGAGGCGACAAACGCCGCGAGGAATCGTTCGCTTTCCTCCAGTTGAGGGGCTTGAATCCTTCGGCTACCTTCTTTGATCGGAAGTCGAAGGCAGCGCAAGCGCTCCGCAGCGAGCTTCGTCGCAATGTGAGGGCCTCCGAAAGGCCAGCCACTGCCCAAGGTCATGTCCATGCGCAGGCCAAGCTGTTGCGCGGTGCGCGCCGTGGATCGGACCGTCTCCAGAAATTCCGGCGAGAGGTAGCGAAGATTCACCAGCCCTTTGCCGGGATCGTCAAGGGTGAGCGGATACACGGGCTGAACTTCGAACCCGCCGATACCGGCCTCTTTCATCAAGCGCATTTCCCGGTCCAGTTCCTCGGCGGTCACGGCAGGCCCAAACCACCACCAGCGCATCATCAGCTTCGAGTCTTCGGGAGGCTTACGAAAATGCTCCTGAAGGCTCGAGACCTCGCACTTCCCGGGAGAGTCCGAAGCCCGTGCGCCCCCAAATCCTTTGTGGCAAAAGCTGGCGCCCACGAGAGCCAGCATCGCTATGGCGAGCAACTCAAGATGCTTCCTAGTCCGGAGACGAATGGTGCCCTCCTGCAGAGTTCCTGAGGCGTAGCCGGTAGCCGGGCCGGCCAACGTGAGGGGCAAAATTCTGAACTCGCTGAGATTCTATCCTTCCCATCCAGCGCCAGCCAGGAAATTACATCTCTGGGGAAGGGAAGTTGGGAGGGTGCGCGCGTTGTCTTGAATCTCGGGCCCTGACGGAGTCACACGCGTGCGCCCACACACCGCCAGAATGCTCGCGATCCTCAATCCGTACGCTCGCGCCGGCTAAGGAGCATTTGCCGGAGAACGGGGAGAACCACAGAGAAACAAGGGCAGTGTTCTCCGTGCCCACTGCGCTCTCAGGACTCAACACCGAGGGCACGCAGCATCTCAGCGACCTCCGTGTTGAGGCTCTGCTGGCCACCGGCGACACGGAGTTACTACTTACAGGCGGAGAAGTCTTCGCGCGCAGCGAGGAAACTCAGCCTGAGCAGTACCAAGGACGCTGAGAAAGATCGTTCCGCGCCCGGCGGAACCAACAGCCCGCTCTTACTGGGGATGCCGGATACAGCCGGTACTGCTAAACGTAGAGCAACTGTTCAAAGCGAGACGGTCCGGCGTATACTGACGCCGACAAGATTGTGGAAATGGAAGTTTCGCCTGAAAGTCTTGAAGACTTTGGCTGCGCAGACATTGAAGGCAGGCTGATCAGGCGGGGGGAGGTGCGCTTACGACCGTAGCACCCGTCCCTTCAGAGTCTACGCGAACCTCCCAGGGGCAGCCAGCGCGCCTCATGGTGTCTGGTCGAGCTGGATTGGCAAATTCCTTCGGTGATGAGGGTTCAATGGAGCTGAGAAGAGATCCGATTACGCAGAGTTGGGTCATACAACAAACGACCGAGGTCAGTTGGGCAAAAAGCGGGGTTTGTCCTCTTTGCCCTGGGAACGAATTCCTGTGCCCGCCCAACCTTTATGTGTACCCGTACGGCGAGCGTAGTTGGCAGGTCCGAGTAATCCCCCACCGTAATCCCGTCTACCAAATTGAAGGGGACCCCGCGCGACAGGCTCAGGGTATCTACGACAAGATGCGCAACTTGGGGGCTCATGAGGTGGTTATCGAACATCCCGAGCATGCCTTGCGGTACGCGCAGCTCAGTGATGATCACGCTGCCCAGACTCTCCGCGCCTACGTCGCGAGAATCACCGATTTGAAGAAGGACCTGCGATTCCGCTATGTGACTCTCTTCCGGAATGTGGGGAAAGAGGCAGGTCAGGAGTTGGAGCATCCCCACTCCGAGATCACGGCGACCCCCTTCATTCCGCGACGGGTGGCCTACGAGTTGCGCGCGACGGAAAGGCATTACGAGACCAAAGAACGCTGCTTATTCTGCGATATCGTAAGGCAAGAATTAGATCAGCACGAAAGAGCCGTCGAGTGGAATGATCTCTTCCTGGCTTTCTGCCCGTTTGCGTCGCGGGTGCCTTATGAAACCTGGGTCATACCGATCTATCATCATTTCTCATTTGAGGAGGATGTTACCTCGCCGGATAAGCAGATTCAGCTCGCGCGTTTGCTGAAATCTACTCTACGCCGCTTGTCAACCGTGGCCAAAGCGTACCACCTTGTCCTTCACACTTCGCCCAATGTCAACGCCCGGCCACAACGACCCGGCGCGTGGCGAACCTTAGCCGAGGATTATCACTGGCACTTTGAGATCCTGCCGATTATTCCTGCAAAATCCAAATCCTACAGCTTCAAAGAAGTCTACTTTAACTCCTTGCCTCCACCCGAGGCTGCGGCGAAAGAGCTGCGCGACGTGGGAATCGCGGAGACATAGTCCGGATTTCTCACCACAGGACGCCTCTTTCCCAGCGGTCGGAAGGGCGGGGCTTCAGAGTCTGTGTGAAAACCCGGCTGGCAGACGTAGAGGCCGCCTTTAGGCGGGCATAAGTTGTTGAAGGTGCGATACCGGGTTGGCGCCCGCCTCTACGAAAACCACCGCGTTCCAGGGTTTTCACACAGACTCTGAAGCCCCGTCCTCCCTCGTCCGTGGTGAGAAATTCCGGTTAGCCAGCCACCGTCACAAGCGCCATTGTCGGGTTCGATGGCCTTTGTGGTATAAGATGGTAGTTACTCCTTGCGGGGGTGGCGGAACTGGTAGACGCAAGGGACTTAAAATCCCTTGTCCCTCACGGGACGTGCCGGTTCGATTCCGGCCCTCCGCACCAAGCTCTTCTATTACTTCCAGTGGCTACGAGCGGGACTCCGGCGCGTACTTTGACGGAGCGAGTGGCGTTGCCCTTTCTTGGCGCCGCGAGGGAAAGAGACCTGTGATGGAAAGCCCCGTTGAGCTGAAGCGATCTCCTGATCGTTGGTGGCTGATGGTGCTCCTGATCGCGGGCATGGCCTTCTGCTACGCCCAACGCGGAGCCATGTCCGTGGCAGCGCCCCTCGCCATGAAAGAGCTGGGTTTGTCCCCGGCCACGGCCGGCATCCTCCTGTCCTCCTTCTTTTGGGTCTACGCTTTCATGCAACTTCCGGCGGGTTGGCTTGTCGACCGAATTGGTCCCAAGTGGTCCTACCTGTTCGGGTACCTTCTGGGATCGACGGCCTTCGGGCTCACAGGCTTTTTCAACACGCTGATTCCTCTGACTGCCCTGCGCGTCTTCTTAGGCGCCGGACAGGCAGTGATCTTTCCTGCCAGTGCACGTGCGGTGGCGGATTGCTTCGAAGACAAGGAGCGCGGCACAGTGACTGCCGCCTATTTGATGGGGGTCCGTATAGGCCAGGCGTTGGTCGGATATCTAGCGGCCCACTTCCTGAGTGTCTACGGTTGGCGCAGTTTTTTCGTGGTGTGCGGCGTTGTCCCTCTCCTTTGGCTGTTCCCCTGGCTGGGTTTTTGGAAGAAATCGGAAAGAAGAGAGGTTGCCGCCGTCCGTTCCCCCGCAGGCAACGCGCAGAAAGGTCTTTCATTCAAGGAATCTATTGCTTTGCTCAAGCAGAAAAGCGTGCTCGGCATTTTTCTTGGCTTCTTTGCTTACGATTATGCTTGGTTCGTTTATGTCGCCTGGCTTCCGGGCTACCTCGTGATGGAACGGCACTTCAGCGTCGAGGAGATGGGGATCTATAGCTCAGCTCCGTATATCGCCATGTTGGTGGTGATCCTGCTTTCAGGATTTCTGAGCGACTGGCTGGTTGGCCGCGGCCGATCCGAGATTCGCGTGCGCAAGGCCTTCATCATCTCGGGCCTGGCAATAGGCTGCCTGATTGTTCCTGCCGGCTTGGTGGAAGGGAAGCTGACCGCCGTCTGGCTTCTCACCGTCTCACTGTGCGGGTTGGGCGTCGCCACGCCGAACACCTGGACCCTTACACAGGCTGTCAGCCCGAAAAAGATCGTGGGGACTGTCAGTGGCATCCAGAACTTCGGCGGCAACGTGGGGGGGATCATTGCGCCCCTCCTGACGGGATACATCGCCCACGCCGCCGGATCATTTGCCCTCGCCCTGATCATCACGGGAGCCATCCTCGCCGGGGGCATTCTGGCCTACGGATTCCTCATCCACGACTCCTTACCAGAGTCTTGCGCGAGAGGGCACGCAACATGATTTCCTGACAGAGACAGGAACACACGGTCTTGGCAAGGCACACCGGATGTAAAACCTTCCTGCAGCGTGTCCGGAGACAGGAGATTTCCGTGATCGCCCCGGACCTGTGCCCCCTCACACTATGCGAATCCGACGCGCTCCTGACGTGCCCGGAGCGCACGGCGCACAGAACGAGCCATGGCTACCCACTTCTCTGTTTCTTCCTGAGAGCCGGTAGCCACGGTCAATCGTCCTGTGATTGACCGTGGGCTTTTTCTCGTTCACGAACCCGCGGTTAACTCAGACAGCGGATTAACCGTGGCTACCACTTGCAGCCCCGTGCTTACTTCGCTGGCGGCGCGTAGCTCAGGTCGGGCCGAGACGCCGCAATCTCGCTCCGCACGCAGTGGACACTCTTATCGAAGAGTTTCAGAACGGACTCGGCCTCCTCGCGCCCATAGACTTTCTCCAGCACCGCTCGAAGGGTCTGCTCGGGCGGCTCAAAGTCAGCCCAGTTCTTGTGCGGGAATGTGAACACGTAGGTCGGATGTTCTCCGCCGTTGAACAATTCATAGGTGTAGTAATTCACGGGATAGTTGCTTTTCTGAATAGCCTCCTGGACTTTGCGGAGCGCCATGAGAAAATCAGACTCTCCACCCATGTTCAGGTGATACTCCACGACCTCCAAGAGTGGAGCAGCGCCTTCCATGGGGCGACTCATCTCGGGGTGGTAAAGGTAATAGCCACCGACCATCGACTCCACATAGGGCGCGACGTTGGCGTAGTAATCGGCCATGTCGGCCTCGTCGAATTTGGCGTGGCTGTCGAGGTCCTTCCAGTGGTGGCCGAACGAGCCGTACCCGTACTGACCGACACGCTGGCCGCTGGCAATCTCCCATACATCGACTGCCCACGTATCCTTCTGCTGCCGATGCCACTCCATGTGGCGTTTGTTGGCTTGCTCGAACTGCTGACGCATGCCTGGTTTCACTTTTACATGCCATACCCCCGCCACCGTTCCTGGCTTCTCCTGCGCTAGGAGCGGCAAAGCCAGGAGCAACACAAATGCGAGAGTGAAGAGAAATTGTGTCCTCCGCATACGCGTACCTCCTTCCTGTGATTGAATTGGTGCTACGCTCGACGGCCAGAACCCGCGACGTTCGTCAAACGCGATGGTTGCCGAGGGTTAAACGAGCTCCCGCAGGTCAAGCGGGCGCGAGACCAGTATCGTTAGCCCGGAAAGCATGGCTCACTCGGGATTTCCATTTTGGGTTTCCGGGTAGCTGACAGTATACACCGAACCACCTTCTCAAAAGCGGGTCCAGCCTGGCTTTCGTTGCAGACCGTTCCTGGCGAACCCCAAAACAGCCCGCCCTGCCCTTCCCGCGAACCCCAAGACTCGGCATCCCCGCTCCAGCCCGGTTTCGAGTGCTAAGCCTTTTCGGCGGCGGCGAGAAAATTCCAAAGCCCAAACTTGACGCCTTTCCAACCCATTCCTGGGACACTTTTCCTTCCTGCCTCCTCCGTCCCGCCAATCGGCGCTGAAGAGTGTGGGCGATGAAATCCTCCACTACCACGTGCGGCGGTGTGTGCCGGAATCCTTCTCGCGGCGCCTGCGGAACAGCGAGCGTGAGCGCCTGGAGGAAATGGAGAGGATCTTTGTTCAGTCCTACAAAGAGCCGCCGCGATAGACGTTTTTGTGGAGGTGTCCTTCGCGCCCTGAGCGCCTTGACAACCCTGAGGAGGAAGAAGAATGATGCGCTCTTCTCAAGGGAAGCAGGAGGTCGTTGGGTGGTTCGGACGGATCTCGATGGCAACTTGTTGGACCATGAGACCTAATCGTTCTCCGCTGCCTGTGAGGCGCTGGACTTCCTGCAAGTCAGATCCCTCTTGTCTTGTGTTCGAGCAAGACGCGTGCAAAGATGGAACTAACCCGAGTAGACCTTCAGCTCCGCCATCCG
Organism: Terriglobia bacterium; assembly: GCA_020073545.1. GTDB lineage: Bacteria > Acidobacteriota > Terriglobia > UBA7540 > UBA7540 > Bog-366. The sequence continues at coordinate 9,783 of JAIQEZ010000111.1, forward strand.
GTTGGCAGCGACAACGGCGGTGCGCCGCATATCGGAGGCGATGGGTTGATCGGACCCTGCGCGCCTTGCAGGATGCACGGGGAAGCTCTGCACGGCCTTGCAGGTGAACTTGGGGTCGGAGCCCTTAGATGCAGCGAGGTGTGAGTTGAGTGCTCGTCCGGCGCCGAACTGGCGCCGGGTCGTGGCGGCTTTCTCTGACATGCTGGGGCCACAACGGGGAGGCCATCGAGATCGATAACACCTGAGGATGGGGATGTGGACGAGGAGATTCTAAAAGGCCAAGTCAAGGAGAAGTTGAGCGCGCTGGGGGAAGTCGAGATCATCGTGGGAATCCCCAGTTACAACAACGCGGGCACCATCGGCCACGTGGTGCGAGCGGCGCAGACGGGCTTGCTGAAGTACTTCCCCGCTCGCAAAGCGCTGGTCGTCAACTCGGACGGGGGTTCCAAGGACGGAACCTTGGAGGCGGTCGAACAAGCCAAGCTGGATACGCAGGCGCTGCTTTCGGTGAGCCATCCGCTTTACCCGGTGCACCGCCTTACGACGCCCTACTACGGATTGCCCGGCAAGGGAAGCGCCCTCCGGACGCTGTTCCGCATCGCGGAATTGACTCAGGCTCGTGCGTTGGCTGTCGTGGGTGCGGATTTACGAAGCATCGCCCCAGAATGGTTTGAGCTGCTGTTGGGACCGGTCTTGGATCGAGAGTTTGACTATGTGGCTCCCTATTACAAACGCCACAAATTCGATGGGACCATCACCAATAGTATTGTGTATCCACTCACCCGCGCCCTCTATGGCCGCCGGGTTCGCCAACCTATCGGCGGCGAATTCGGGATCTCGCGTCGCCTGGCGTCTCGCCTCCTCACTGAAGAGGTGTGGAATACCGACGTTGCCCGGTATGGGATTGACATTTGGATGACCACGACAGCCCTGGCTGAGAACTATAAGGTCTGCCAATCCTATTTGGGCGCCAAGATCCACGACACGAAGGATCCGGGCTCCGACTTGAGCGGCATGCTCGTGCAGGTGGTCGGCTCCGTGTTTGGGCTCATGGAAACATACGACTCCGTGTGGTGCAATGTTCTGGGTTCTCTGCCAGCGCCTTTGTTTGGGATTCCCTTTGAGGTGGGTCTGGAGCCCGTGCGGATCAACCTCGGGCGCATGCTCGCTTCTTACCAACAGGCTGTCCGCGATCTCCTGCCCGTCTACCGGAGCATTATCTCTTCTCCTCAACTCGAGGATCTGGAGGTGGCTGCAGCGCTCCCGGACAGCGAATTCGCTCTGTCTGATGAACTCTGGGTAGCCGTCATTTATGACTTTGCTTTGGGGTACCACCGGCGTGTCATCGACCGCGAACATCTGGTGAGGTCACTTACCCCGCTCTATTTGGGCTGGGTGGCTTCCTTTGCATGTCAAGCTGAGAATGAAACTAGCGCTCAGGTAGAAGAGCGGATCGAAAAACTTTGCCTGGTCTTTGAGCAATTGAAGCCTTACTTGATCAACCAGTGGCCGCTCCGGAGCGGAGAAAAGAGGTCAGCGTCATGAGAGCATTTTGGGAACAGGCCATCCTGGGGCCCTTGCGCGACCTTGGCCGACAGACCCTGGCAAGCCTTTCGAGCCTGATAGGAATGCTGGCCCTCATCCTGCTGGGCTTGATCGTGGGTTGGATTGCCAAGGAAATCATCTATCGCCTCCTGCGGGCTCTACGCTTCGACCGGTTGTGCGATCGGTTAGGCGTGGGGCTGGTGGTGGAACGGACAGGCCTGGCACGGTCGAGTTCCTACCTGGCGGGCCAGATTGTGCAGGGCCTGATCATCCTGACCGCGCTTCTGGCGGGCCTGAACGCGCTCGGGACACCCCTGACCCGGAACCTCGTGGACCGGTTCTTCCTCTACTTGCCCCACTTGCTGGCAGCGCTCCTGGTGTTGGTAGTTGGAGCGCTGGTCAGCCGATTTCTGGGCCGCAGCGTGCTCATTGCGGCCGTCAACGCACAGGTGCCGTCCGCCCGGCTACTTGCTGGGTTGACCAGGTTCTTCGTCATGGCCCTTACGGTCGTCGCGGCACTCGACGAACTGGGAATCAGCCGCACGACGATTATCGTCACGTTCGCCATCTTGTTCGGTGGGGTAGTCACTGCTGCCGCGATTGCGCTTGGCCTGGGCGCACGTGATCTCGCCCATGACCTGCTGCAGTCGCAATTCCGTCCGAAGGCGCGGCCGGAAGTTGAAGACCCGATGCGGCACCTTTAGATAGCGAGGCGAGAGGGGACTGCGGAACAGCCGAATGAACAGGTCATTTCGCAGCGTCCCCCGAGTGTGAAGTTGGACCGATGAGAATAAGCCTTCGTCTGATCATTCCACTGATTCTGGGCGTCGTCTTAGTCGCCCTGCTTTCCGCCTATTTCCAGGTGAAGGCGGAGAAGCGTGCTCGAAGAGACGATCTGCAGCAGCGCACGAAAGTGCTGGCCGATAGCCTGGCCCAAAGTGTCGAACCGCTGCTTCAAAAGCCTTCGCGAAAAGAGCTTCAAAATCTCGTGGATCGGTTGGGGAGCCGGGAGCGCCTGGCTGGCGTGGTGGTTTACGACGAGAGTGAGCAGGCCATCGCCATGACTGCCGGGTTGGCCGACCGCCTTGCCAAGCGGCCTGACGCGGTGGGGTGGGCAATCAGCCGGAACCAGAGCGTGGGCCAATTCTTTCTCCTGGGCCAGACGCCCATGCATGTTCTTGCTGTGCCCCTGAATCAGGACGGCCTGGTGTTGGGAGCTCTGGCCATTTTTCAGGACGCAAGTTATATCAATGCCCAGAGCGCCCGGCTCTGGCGTAACACGTTCCTCCGGGTCCTGGTCGAGACGCTCTTTATTGTGTTAGTCACGCTTCTTATCATGCGCTGGAGTTTCGTCGGACCCATTGCCAAGACCGCACAATGGATACGCGAACTCCGCGCCGGGAGGCCCGTCGAGACCCGTAGCCTCCCCGCGGCGGGTTTGTTCAGGCCCTTGGCGCAGGAGGTGACCCATCTCGCGAGGAGTCTGGAGACAGCGCGAGCGGCGGCCGAGGAGGAGGCGCGTCTGCGGGCCGCGGGGGAATCGTTCTGGACGCCTGAACGACTGCGCGTTCATGTTCAGACGACCCTGCGGGAGAAACGTTTATTTGTGGTCTCCAACCGCGAGCCGTACATGCACATACGGCGCGGGAAGGGAGTGGAAGTGATCGTCCCGGCCAGCGGTCTGGTCACCGCGCTCGAACCCATTTTGCGCGCCTGCGAGGGGACCTGGGTGGCCCACGGAGCGGGCGATGCGGACCGAGAAGCAGTGGATAAGCAAGACCGCCTGCGCGTGCCTCCCGATGAGCCCCAATACACGCTGCGACGGGTTTGGCTGACCAAGGAGGAAGAAGAAGGGTACTACTACGGTTTCGCCAACGAAGGTCTGTGGCCCCTTTGTCACATCGCCCATACGCGCCCGACGTTCCGGGCCTCGGACTGGGAATACTATCAACAAGCGAACCGCAAGTTCGCGGACGCTCTCCTGGAGGAGATGGCCGGTACGAAGGAGCCGGCGGTCCTCGTCCAAGATTACCACTTCGCCCTGCTGCCTCGCATCCTTAAGGAGCAGCGTCCGGATGCTCGCGTGGCTATCTTCTGGCACATTCCGTGGCCCAACCCCCAGGCCTTCGGAATTTGCCCCTGGCAGCGCGAGCTCCTGGACGGCTTGCTGGGCGCGGATCTCGTGGGTTTTCATATTCAGTCCCACTGCAACTACTTTCTGGACACCGTAGAGAGCGCGCTGGAATCTCGCGTGGACTGGGATCACTTCGCCATCAACCAGCGCGGCCACCTCACCAGGGTACGGCCATTCCCGATCAGCGTTACCATCTCAGAACCCGCGGGTGACTCCCTGGCCAAGTCCGGCGCGGTCTATCTGGAACGTGCCGCATTGTTCAAACAGTTGGGCGTGGAAGCAACATTTATGGGCGTGGGCGTGGATCGTGTGGACTACACGAAAGGAGTCCTCGAGCGTTTTCGAGGCATCGAACGCTTCCTTGAGAAGTACCCTGGATATCGGGGGCAGTTTACGTTTGTGCAGATCGGCGCGCCCAGCCGGACGCACATCAAGCGATACCAGGACCTGCTGGGGGAGGTTGAATCCGAGGCCGATCGAATCAACGGGCGGTTCCAGAGAGGTAACTGGCGCCCGATTGTTTTCGTCAAGCGCCACCACACGCACCGGGAGATCGATCAGTACTACCGGGCCGCCGATCTGTGCATGGTGACTTCTCTCCACGACGGCATGAACCTGGTCGCCAAGGAATTCGTGGCCGCGCGCGAGGACGAAGGAGGCACCCTCGTCCTCAGCCGCTTTGCCGGGGCGAGTCGTGAGTTGCGCGACGCACTCCTGGTCAACCCCTATGACGTGGAGCAGTTGGCCGATGCCATTCGTTTCGCGCTGGAAATGGATCCCGAAGAAAAGAAGGCGCGGATGCGGCGCATGCGGCACGGAGTGAGGGAGTTCAATATATACCGGTGGGCGGCGGATTTGATCAAAGAACTCTCCGAAATCCGTCTTGACCCCTCTACGCCGGTTAAGGATCACCAACCGAAACCGTGAGGTGTCTCTGCCGGTGGAAGCTTACCGGCGTTGCAGGGGGAAGGAGGGCTGTTTCTTCGTGAACGATGGCACGGATTGCAGGAAACACGCGGCGCGGGACCGCAGGAAACGCCGGGTGTCGCTGTCGCGCGTCGACGGCCACATCGGAGCGTGTCATCTGTTCGACTGCTGGCCGCAAGTTGTCCTCTCTATCCGTTCCGCCAAGCGCTTGGTGCTGTTCATCGATTTCGATGGCACCCTGGCGCCACTTCGCAGGCGGCCCAGTGGCGTGAAGCCTTTAGACCTCGCTTTGCGCAGGATTCTTCGCGAGCTGGCAGGACATCAGCGCCTGACCTTATATGTGATTAGTGGCCGTCGGCTTCCTGAGCTTCGAAAGCTCGCTCCGGTACCGGGCGTTCGCTTACTCGGGCTGCACGGCTGGGAAGGACGTGACATCCCCCCGCTGGACGAAGAGCGACGGTTGCTCCGGAGAGCCCGACAGCTACTGGATCGACGTCTTCCCGACACATCTCCAATTTGGCTGGAGGACAAAGGTCTTGGCCTGGCCGTCCATTACCGAGGCGCCGCGCAGCGCACGGTTCGGTTTGCACGTCCCATTGTCCTGGAAGTTCTCAAGGTTCTCGGACCGCGCCTGCACATGGTCCAAGGTCACAAAGTGTGGGAGCTGCTTCCCCTTCAAATCGACGGGAAGGGTCCAGCGGTCCGTGCCCTTCTCGCCAAGCTGCCTCCGCGGACGCTCCCCATATTTGTCGGTGACGACGTAACAGACGAGTCGGCTTTCGCGGTTCTCTCCCATGGGCTGACCATTCGTGTGGGCAGGAATCCGCGAACCAAGGCCCGTTTCCGGTTGAGGAATCCTGAAGAGGTGAAAGTATTCTTGCGGAAATTGCAGGCAGAAATCGCATGAGAGTCGCTGAACATCCATTTCAATTTGTCACCGCGTCTTACCTCACGCGTATTGGCAACCACAAAGCCAGCACACTCGCGCTCCTGGCCGAAGGCTTGGAGAACTGCAGCGACGCCTCAATCTTCTACCACACCTTTCAAAGCCTGAGCCGCCACCATTTCCTCACCGAAGGCTTCTCAAACGATTTTGCCCAGTGGGTCCTGGCGGCGTGCAACCGCGCGGAGCTGGCGGAACAATTGGCGGGCCTCGACATCCGCGACTATGTTTCCCTCGCCGAACTTCGCAGCGATCTTCTGCGCATCGTGGGGGAAAACTGTGCCAACAATCCACAGTACGCTCGCCAAGAAGCTTTCGAGCCTTTCTTTTTCTGCGAGGCCATCGAAATAGCGGTACCGTTGGGCGTGGAAGCGCGCACTCTGGAGGAATTCCGGGCGGGTTTGGGAAGGCTAAGCCACGCATCTCTTCACTACCATTTCATAGCTTCCCGTTTGCGCTTACACCTGCGGACCAACGACTTTTCGAACTGGCTGGAGACTAGCCTGGGCCTCAAGGCCCTGGCACGGCGGGTCAATCGCGTGGACATTTACACGCACACGCTCGACAGTGCCCAGGCGAAACTTGTCGCCCTGGTGGACGAGGAGCTGACTCGATGATCAGCGGCATGCCCATCCCGCGTCTGATTCATCTTGACGACTACACCGCCGTCCTCGGCGAACCGGAAGTGGCGGAACTCCGGGCGCTGGCTGCTCCCCTTCAAGGTCATACCGTCCAAATGGTCAACTCCACGGCCGTCGGTGGGGGCGTCGCGGAGATCCTGACCCGCTTGGTTCCGATTCTCCAGGAGTTGGGCCTGGCGATCCGTTGGGACGTCGTCACCGGAGGAAACGACTTCTATGAGGTGACCAAAGCGTTTCATAACGCCCTGCATGGTGGGCCGTACGATATGCCGCCCGAAAGTTTTGAAGTATTTCTCGCTTACAACGAACAGAACCTCGCGCGCCTGCAAATGGAAGGTGAGCTGACCGTCATCCACGATCCCCAGCCGGTTGCCCTCGTCAAGGCTCGTCGCGATCACTCCGGGCATTGGATTTGGCGCTGCCATATCGACCTATCGCGGCCCAACCCCACGGTGTGGCAGTTCCTGGAACCCTGGGTTAATCGTTATGACGGTGCCATTTTCTCCTCCCCGGAGTTCTCAAGACAGCTCTCCATCCCTCAATACCTTTTCTATCCCTGCATTGATCCGCTGGCGGAGAAGAACCGCGAACTGGAACCGGAGTTCGTCCGCGGAATTCTGGAGCGTTTCAACATCGACCCGGCGCGCCCCATCCTCACCCAGGTTTCGCGCTTTGACCGCCTGAAGGACCCCGTGGGGGTGGTGCGGGCGTACCGGATTGTGAAGCGCTATTTCGACTGTCAGTTGGTTTTGGCCGGGGGCGGAGCGAGCGACGACCCGGAGGGGAACGCCGTCCTGGCGGAAGTCTCGGAAGCCGCCGCAGGGGACACGGACATCCACATCCTCAACCTGCCTCCTTGGAGTGCGACGGAAATCAACGCGCTGCAGCGAGGCTCCACCATCGTCGTTCAGAAAAGTTTGCGGGAGGGCTTCGGGCTGACGGTTACCGAGGCATTATGGAAGAGAAAGCCCGTCGTCGCCTCGGCCGTGGGCGGAATACCCACTCAAGTCATTCACAAGCACACCGGTCTGCTCGCCCACTCGGTGGAAGGCACGGCTTATCAGATACGTTTCCTGCTTTCGAATCCGTCGATTGCCGCGCGACTGGGCGAGCAGGGCCACGAGCACGTCCGCGAGCATTTCCTCATTACCAGCAACGCCAAGCGCTACCTGACCCTGTTCTTGCACCTTCTCGGGAGTTGTGGCGTTTAGCGGGCGTCTGAGCCCACTGCCGAAATCCCGAGCGAAGCCGAGGGATCAAATCAGCGGGTAGCGCGGACCCCCGTTCCTGGGGTCCGCGGTTCTTCTTGTAGCTCTGGTAGCGCTGACCTTCAGGTCAGCATTCTTGTGTATCTCCCACTTCGGCGTCACGTCCGCGCTCAGCAGCAAGGCGCGCGAGCTTGGCTTGCACATCGGGGTTAAGGGGTACTTCCATGCCTGAGGTCTAGGCCGTGCCTGGCCGGTTATCAACCGCGAGTTGCGCCCTGCACAGCCGGATCGCGTTTCCTGCGTTGCATGTGTTAAACCAGACTCTCACCCTTAGCGCAAGCGACGTCACCAGAAGAACACAATCCCTCGATTCCAACCTTTGAAATGGCATACATTCCACAATGCGGAACGTATGCGCCAGGCTCGGAAGAACGTGCATCACCATTCTGGTGTATAATGGTGTCATGCCCGCTTCTAACAAAGTCGTTCGCCAGACCGTGGGCCTTCCGGCAGACACGGCGCGGCAAGTCCGCAGCCTGGCGAAGCAACGACGCCTCAGCGCCAACCGGATCATCGTTGAGCTCGTGGAAGAGGGGATCGAGGCCCAGAAGCGCAAACAAAGAGAGTTCTTTGAGCTCGCCGAGCGTTTCCGCGCGGCAACCGATCCTAAAGACGTTGCTCGCCTCGGGGATGATCTGGGCCGCATGGTTTTTGGCCACTGATGCCGCACCTCGAAACCTGGGACAAGCTGCCGCCCGGAATCCGCCAACACCTGATGGACAGGATGCGGGATCGAAGCATCAGCATCGCTGACCTCAATAAGCTTCGGATTTGGGTTGAATCCCATCCGCTCGTTCCGGAGGGCGAGTGGTACAAGGATTTCGGATCTTTCAAAATCTGCGGTGAGGGACCGTATCCGAAGACACTCCTGCTCTCTGGTCAGCCCGCCAAGGGCGAAAGCGTGTGAGCGCAGATTGGCCGGGAAGGTGACAGCTGTACAGAATTGCCGACCCTCCGAACGGTACGTTCAAATTAGGACCCTACCTGTTGGTCTGGTTATTTCTTCAGTTCATCATTCATCGTTATCATTGATGCAGGCGGACCCCCGTTCCTGGGGTCCGCGGTTCTTCTTTAGGAATAGCTCTGGTAGCGCTGACCTTCAGGTCAGCATTTTTGTGTTTCCCCCAGGGTCTGACTTAAAGGTCAGCGCTTGGACGGAGGAATTCCCTCAGGGGGCCTTCAACGAACTGACTTGGACGCCAACCTCTTATGAGCTTATCGAAGAGCAAGGCATCCGCAGCAGAGAGGGCGAGACCGCCCGCTGCCCCTATGTGCGTTCCGGCCACAGCGTCGATGCCGAGACCTACACCACTCATTATCAACCAGCGGAGAGCCTTTGACGGCAGTTTGTCCGCCCAGTCCAGGCGGGAAACTTCGCGACAATAGCCGTCGCCCAAATCACTCGAATTGTCCCCTTTTCTTAACCATTCCTTGAACTTTTGCGCTTCGCGGACCAATCTCATTACGTCCGCAAAATCTCGCTGTCCAGAGTTTACTGCCTCCCGAATGCTGCGTGCATCGGTAATCACACGCTCTTGGAACAGATCAATTGCCCGCAAGTTCTTGCCACCGCGGCTCCATACCTCGGCAAACTTGCAGGCAGCCATCGCCGAGCGCATCGGCGCAATCGCGATGTCTGATGAGCGTTGGGAAGCAACCTCAATATCCCTCCTAGTCCCTAGGGAGACCCCCCGGCTCTGCCGGGGAGGCAGTAGAAGTTTGACAAATACCGGAGTCCATCGGGGAAACTCCTTAACGTGAGCCGCCAAAGCACACGAAAAGGAGCTC
>JAIQEZ010000255.1 GCA_020073545.1 Terriglobia bacterium
AATGTGTATGCATTCCTATAACGCCTAACCCCTTTGAGACCCCTGCCCCAATCGGTGACAGCACCGTATCGCGATGCCATTTCTGAAACTTGTTCCCTTGTCTGGCGGCGCTTATTCGCGGCTTCGGTCTGCCTTTGTTCTGTCTTCTTCAAATCAGAGGAGCTGCCCTTGAACAGATACCAAAGGCATCCAATCACTACAATGGGGATAATGACTAACCACGGGATTCGCTTCATGATGCCCTCCCGACCCAGATAATAAGGCAGAATGGGGTACACGGCTACAGCGGCTACACATAGCTACCTACTGCCTCGATTCCCTTCGGCGGACACATTGGCAGGGCATATAATTCGGGGCATCCCATCCGTTCATAGAGGCGCTATGCGGCCACGACAGGGCACCCGAAGACCGGAGAATTGGAAAGTGCTCCTTCATACCTGCGAAACAGCCAGGGCCAACGGACAACTCTCTGAGTTCATTGCAGGGGGCATTTCCGCGTCTGTCCTCAATGCGGAGTCACTAGCAGGAGACCTCACGCTTTTGGCGGCTAACAAAAGAAGCGCCGCCGCACAATTCATATACGCAACTTGTATGGAAGAGATGGGGAAAGCATTCATCCTGCTCGACATGTTGAGAGCAGATTGCCGCCCAAACGGGCGGCTGGCACGCCTATGTCGAGCGTTCTACAACCATTTGAACAAGTACGGCTATGCAATGACCGTCTACACTCCCGGTACTGGACGAATGGAGGATGCCCTAGGCCTCTACGAGTTGGAACTCATCGAGTATTGGCCAAATCGAGACCCTGAAAGTGGTGAGCCAGACATGGTGGCCGACGGTTCTGCGCATCGAGAGTGGGCAATCTACGTTGACTGGGTAGAATTCGATGGACGATGGTTCTTTCCTCCCGACTCTTCACTCGCGAAGGTTCTCGCGGAGCCACTGAGTCCTGGAATGCCCTCGGAGGTAGAGGAAAGAGTGAATGAGCTGCTTGGTCCTCTCTTAAAAGCTGAAACTGAGGGCCTGTTTTCAGCAGAATCACTTCAGATAATCCATGAGGAGTTCTCGCCGCATTACCTATCAGCAACCTCCGATGAAAGGATTCGGCAAATCCTCAAGAGGTTGGAGGAGAGATTCGCGCAAGCAGGAAGCAGAGTGACGCCGCAAACGCTCTCAGCGAACTTCATGAGATATCCCCTTTACGCGGCCATCTTTGACGAATGACCCCTAACTGACCGACCGGGGGCGGGCACCGTTTTCTGGCTGAGAATTTGGGGGCCTCGGTGACTTCGTGCCTTCGGCACACGCAGGTTTTTTCTGAGTACCAGGAGGTACATCAGGCATTTTCCTGTCCTTCAGAGGCGGGTAGTCGGGTTCAAGGGAGAGCCTGGGGGAAATTTGTATTCTGGCAGCGAGAATCGAGGCTGCAATCGATATTACAGAGTTGTTAATGGCGGGCAACGTACGGGTTCAGAGGCAAGGATATTTCAGAAGGGGAAAACGGCGAAAAGTTGGTCTAAGTTAGTACCTCCGCTCGATTGCTCCAAAATCCCCACGCCCTGCATTCAGCACAAGACAACATTGATGGCGCATAACAGCATGATGCCCCCAAGAGTTCAAGCTGCCCGCTGGATTGTCCTTCCATCGTATTAAGCGGTCCGCAACGTGCCGCGCACAAATTCCTTTCTGAGTTGCCGGGAAAATTCGTCATTTTCAGGAAACTCTGCATTTCATTCTAGTAGGGACCTCTCTTCTTGACTGAAGAAGGCCCTCGCAGCCCTCTGGCTCTGCGCGGTTTACCTTCCTCCGCAGAAGATTCTCCGCGCATCCAGGGGGCCAAAAATCTTCCGCGGAGGTGCAAACAGTGTCTAGCCCATCAGGATATGGATTCGCCCAAGCCTTCCAACTCAAATTGCTTGCTGCGGTAGTTCGTAGGCCAAAGGAGTTCGTGTCCATCGTTGAGCCTCAGTATTTCGGCAGCTCAAGTTACGTGAATATTGCACGTCTCTCTCGCGATGCGTATGAGGAACACGGCCTGAATGAATTTCGCCTGAAGGTCGAGAGTTTAAAGGAAATCGTCCGTGCCGATCTGGGCGAGAGGAAAAAGGGGCTTCGGCCACACTATAGGCGAGTTGTGGAGGAACTGTTTAAGGCTGACCTTGAGGACGTGCCGGCAATCCGTAAGATGGCAGCGTCTTTCATCAAGTGGCAGCGTTATCGCGAGGCCGTGATCGCGGCAGAAAAGTTCGTGAACAACGGACAATACGAGGCGGTGCATGACCGTTTCGACAGGCTGCGGAACATGGCGATACGAAACCGCAGTGGGCGAGAGAAACCAAAGACAAAACTGCCCGTCTACTTTTGGGAGCAGCTCGCCATGCTCGATGATGACCCGGAGGGCGAGGTCGGGAGGCATCTTGTATTTCCCATTATCCCCAGGGAAGGAGCTGCTCTCTGCTATGGCCTACCGAAAGAACTCAAGAGCTGGTTCGCAGCGGCGCTCGCGATTGATGCGGCCTGCGGGCGTCCCGCCCTGGGTTTCTTCCCAGTGCCAAAGCCAGTCAAGACGCTCTTCGTGCAAGTTGAAGACCCAAAGCACCAGACAGCCAAGCGCGTATGGGATTTGGTGCGCAGGCAGGGATACAGAACGCCCTCGTACCGCATGTTTGAAGTCGTGCCGCGATGCCCCCTCAATCTTATGGATTCCGAATGGCGCGCGGAGTTCATGCGGTACGTAGCAATATTCAAACCGGAGCTAATAGTCCTGGATGTCCTCCGGCGTCTATTTCGAGGAAACGTGAACGATCCGCAACACAGCGCCGAGTTCTTGGCGGTCCTTGATGAGATTCGCGATTTGGATAAGTGCGCAATCGTGTTAGTTCATCATGCAAACAAAAACGAACTCACCCAAATTTCAGCGAAGGGCCTCGGCTCTGTGAACTGGACTGCGTGGCCGGATGCTCTCCTCTACTTCAGCAATAAGCGCAGAATCGGGTCCACCTCGGTTGGCGACCTTCAGATTGAAACAAAAAGCGCCATCTCCGACGAGGATGAGCTGGAAATCTCTGTCGATTCAGAAAGAGAGCCGATGGTGGCTGTGCACGAAAAGGGAGCGGCCCAATTTGAAACCGTGCGGGACTTGCTGCGCGACGGCAAAAAGCTCCCCCAGGGGCAACTCATCAAGAAGGTGGGTCTGCCGGAGAAAGCTGGTAGAAAGCTGCTTGAAAAATGGGCAGAAAAAGGTTGGTTGACTGTGCAAAGAGGTGAAGGGAAGACTCTGTTCTATTCGCTCCCTGACAAAGGACGGGCTAAGGAACGGCAAAACGGCATTTATTGAGTGTTGAATAATATAGTGACATTTCTAGCTGGCTATGCTATCGTCCGGCCCATGGGAAATCCGGCGGGGGTACGGCGAGACT
>JAIQEZ010000233.1 GCA_020073545.1 Terriglobia bacterium
CACTTTGGACGTCACTGGCGGTGGAGTGCTCATCACCGCAGAAGGCGATACCGGGCTGTTCTATGGCGCTCAGACACTCATCCAACTGCTCGAGCAAGCCCGCCGCGAACGAGCCGCGGTCCCGGGCATCGCGCTGCTGGACTGGCCGACCTTTCCGTGGCGCGGACGGTACTTTGACGGCTCGCAATACCTGGGCACGGCGGTGCCGACGCGGGCCAATCTGGAGCGCGAAATCAAACTGCTGGCGCGCTACAAACTGAATTGTCTCAGCTTCGACGCCTACAACCTGGTGCCGTTCAAATCCTTTCCCGCCTGCGCCGACGACCATACGTTGTCGCTGGCCGACTGGGAGTATCTGGTCGAGTTGGCGCACCGCTATCACGTGACCTTCTTCCCCAGCCTGCAGTCCTTCGCGCAGATCTACCAGGTGATCTGGAATTGCGAGGAGGGCAAACCGTATCGCGAGGAAACCGCCCCCGGGCTGATCTGTCCCAGCCGCCCGGAAAACATTGTCTTCCTGCAGGGCCTGTATCGGGACCTGCTCTCGGTCTTCAAATACAGTCCGGCCCTGGGTGTCGGCTGCAGCGAAGTCGGCATGCAATGGCAGAAGCATTACTGCACCCGGTGCCGCCAACGCCTCGAGCAAGGAGAAACCCTGCAGGATATATTCAACCAGCATGTCCGGCATTGCGTCGGTGCCGTGGACGCGGCGGCGAAGGCGCTGGGCCGAACCGTGCGCCTAATGATGTGGGCGGACGAATTCTACTGCGGCTACGACAACAAACGATGGGTCGGCATCGAAAATATTCCGACCAACACGCTGATGGGCCATTGGCAATACTGGAGCCGCTACCAGAACCTCGCACAGCAAAAGACCAGGGATTACTACGGCATCGCGGGTTTGCTGGAGCGAGGTTTCGACGTCTTGTTCATCTCCGCCAGCTTTGAGTTCAACACGTATCTCCACGACCTTTCGCCCAAAGACCCCACGGATGGCAAATGGGAGGTGCTGTTGGATTCGGGCATTTACAACATTGCCGACCAGGCGCGCTGGGCCGCGGCGCACAACCAAAAGGGGTGGCGGGGAAAAGTGTGGGGCGGCGTTTGCGCGACCTTCTCGCAGCATGACCTGCGTTGCTGGGACACAACCTGGTACGCCTACGCTTTGCAGGCCGAGTATTGCTGGGGCGATCCGCAAAGGCCGCTAGCCGCTGAGTTGGACCGGTTCACCGACGCGTTCGCCGCAACTTTTTACGGCGCGCGTGGCCCGGACACAGTACAGGTGATCGCCTCCGCATTTCGGGAATTGGATGCTGCGAAATCGGAGATGGAGCGGAACAACTACCTGATCCGGGACATTATCGGGGAGTACGACATTCACGATGCCTCGTACGTGGATAACACGCTGGAAGCGTCTATCGGATTGATCGACCAAATGGCGGCGCATCCCAAAGGGCCGGGCAAGACGCTCGCGGACATTCGGCGCCGAGCCGAGAACGCGCTGCACGTGAGCGCGTCGTTTCGGCAAAAGCTCGCCGGGGCAGCCGCCCAGGTACAAAACACCTACAGCCTGCACTACCTCGTTTCCGCCGCGCACAAAATGGAAAATCACGCGCAACGCACCTTGTTGCTGTTGGATATGGCGGATGCGTTCCAAAGGCGCGCGGCGGCGGAAGATGCCGCTGCACGCCAGGCCTTGCGCCCGGTCTTTGCTGAACTGCGGAAACGCTGCGAGGTCCTCCAAGGTGACACGCGCCTGATCGCGGATGAAATGGACGAATTGGCGCATGGCGCCGTGGGCAAATTGATCTGGGAAGGAGCCGGCACCGATAAAGTCAGCGTGGCGACCGCCGCGGACACCACCGGCTATCATAAGGTGCTGGCGTCGCTGACCGGGTTCCAGGAGCGCTTGCGCCAGGCGGCCGATCCGGGACAGCCTTGAATCCGCCTCCGGCGATTCGTTCTTTCGAAGGAAGCCTACATTCCAACCAGTCTCCACTGCGTTTTCGGCTCGGCCAGAGGCTTGGCGGGGGTAGAAAAAAAGTTCTCCACTCGGAGCCCAGAAGGGAGGGGAAAAGCAGAAATTGGGAAAGCAGAAAGGGGCGAGGGCAAGGCTGAAGGCTAAACGCTAAACGCTAAAGGTTAAAGTCAGGACCGGGGGAGAAGCTGAATCGCTTACAAGCTGAAAACTGAAATGGGACCATGGGACTACTGACCACTAGACCACTGACTACGGGACTACGGGGGGGAAAGCAGAAACGCTGAAAAGCTGAAGGCTGAAAGGGACATCAATTCTCCAGGCCGAGGAACCTCTTGATATGCCGGGCGAGGTGCTCGTCATACCATTACTTCCTTAACATGGTGATCTTTCGGAACGTCTTCCATGATCATCATTCGATAAGCATCCTGGATGTTTTCCTCCAGTTCGTTGAGCGTCCGGCCTTGCGTCATGATTTCCGGGTGCTCGAGGAGCTTGCCGAGCCAGAACTTTTTGGATTTCCAATAGACCATCGTCAGTTTCGTGTTCATCATTCCATAGCCTTTCTCTCAACTGTCATTCCCAATTTACCACACCTATCCTCCATACAGGGAGAGCGAAGTGTCCCGGAAGGGACACCTGCTGGCCGATCGCGAGCTGTGCATTTGTGCCGCCCATGACGAAAAGTTGCGCAATGGTGCGACGGAACAGGAAAAGGGGAAAGGGGAAAGGGGAGAGGGGAAAAGCGGAAACGCTGAAATGCTTAGAGCTGACAGGGGACAACGGGGCGACAGGCCACCAGACTGCGGAACATGGACTGCAGATAGTGAAGGAAAACGAACTCATCCCGGCGATGCTGCGCACCGTCGAGGATGAGAAAGTGACCAAGGAGCAATTGCGCGGCATCATCGAGGACCTCAGAAGTGGGCGATACAAGAAAGCCAACCGTTAAGGTCAGGGACTACCGGCTCTACGAATTGGAACGTATTGCGTCACGCCCGGCAGGTGGCGTTTCAGATGGCGGAAGTGGCGGTCCCGCGAGAGTTGTTCCGGGCCATTCTGGAAGCGATTGGGCGGCTGAGATCGCCCGCAGCGGCATCTGGATAAAGGAAAAGTGAAAGGACTCGCAGGAAAACACCGGAAACCACGGAGGAGGTGTTTTCGCATGGGGTGGAAAAGCGTGTGGAAATGCGAAAATCGCAACGAAGTTCCCCCGGTGCCAAAGAAAAGCGGGGGTGGTCTGGAAAAAGGACTTGCAAACCTGTGGAGAGGGATGAGATTCACGGGAGAGGCCCACACAGGTCGTGAGCAAGAATCCAAATGGGAAATATCAAAGAAGGTGGCGATTGAGTTGCCCACGAATAATGAGGAGAAATGACTATGAAAACTCCCGCTTATGGGGAGAAGATGTTAATGGTTGCGCTGTT
>JAIQEZ010000234.1 GCA_020073545.1 Terriglobia bacterium
CGGCTGGGATACGGGGTGTGGCGCTTGCAAACCGCGCATGTGGTTGGGGTTCCGATTCTCGCGCCTACGTGGAGGGATCGGCATCATTGTTGGCGATTATCCAAATCGAGTCGCCCGCCGCGGTAGAGAATGCTGACGCCATCGCAGCCGTCGAAGGGGTGGACGTACTGTTTATCGGTCCCTCGGACCTATCGCATTCACTGGGAAGGCTTGGCGACTTCGGACATCCGGATTTTCTCTCGGCTGTGCGGCGGACTGCTCAGGCTGCCTTGTCGCGGGGAAAGCACTGCGGAATTCTCCTGCCGAATCCCAAGGACTTAAAACAGTACGTCGACCTCGGGTTCCGTTTCGTGGCGGTAGGTTCCGACGCGGGTCTGCTTAACGCCGCAGTAAGATCTCTTGTTCAGTCACTGAAGAAGGAGCTTAGTGGCTCCGAGCACCCATAGACGGGGGACTCTTCCCCGAACCACGAAGTGCTACTGGGGATAGGTGTAGCTTGCAGGAGGCCGCAGTCCATATCTGGGAGGCATCGAAGAATGAAACGTCGAGATTTCATAGTCACGGGCTCGCTCGCTCTGGCAGCATCGGGTGGGGTGGGGAGCGCAGCCAAACCTAATCTGCCATCGGATACGAAATTGAGAATTCTCGCGATCAGCGCCCATCCCGCTGACTTTTGCTCGCGAACCGGCGGGACTCTCATCAAGCAAGTACGCGCTGGGTGCCCCGTGCGCGTAATCTGGCTGACGCGTGGGGAGACCGATGAGAGTTCTCTCCTGTACCAGAAACATCCCGGCATCTCCACAGAGGAAGTCCGGCGTATCAGGGAAAAGGAGGCGTTTGCTGCCGCCGAGGTCCTTGGCGTCGAAGGCCGGATGCTCGGATTCTCAGATCATCCGCTGGACATGACGCCTGAGCGCATGGACAAGCTCGCACAGGAAATGGCAGATTTCAAACCCGATATTATCCTGACCCACTTCAAGGACGAACTCACGTATCCGACCCATTGGCGGACCGCTCAGAGTGTGATCCGTGCCGCTCAGCTTGCGGGTGTTTCCTGGGACATCCGCTTTTTCGAACCGACAATCGGCACGGCAAATCGGGTCGGTTTCATTCCTGACGATTACGTTGATATCACAGACGTGTTCGACCAAAAGGTTACAGCCCTGAAGGAGCTCGCCACACAACCCGATCTCATCCCGCATTACACGGTCTGCAATCAGTGGCGAGGTCTGGAGTGCGACCGTGCTTATGCGGAGGCATTTGTGCACTGGGCGCCCAGAGTGCCGGTCGCTAGTACATTGAGCAGGTAAGATAGGGTGGGGATTCTGAAGACGAAGCGCTGCCTACACGGACCGCTTCCTGTCCCGAGCCGTTTGTATGCAGTTGGGTAGCGGTTCGGCAGCCCGTAGACCGGAATCCAATCGTTCCTCGCTTTGCGGAGCGCCGTGAGGTTCTCCTCGCCGTGGCTCCGGTAGCGATCCTTGACCGAGATCTCTTGCGGGTTCGCCACGCACGCTTGCTGATCGAGCAAAACCAAAATGACCAGGCTGTGGAGGCCCTGAGGAACCACAACTTTAAATCGTGGGAGGCCACGGTAATCATCCACTGGGAAAAGACGGACGCTGTCAGGGAGGTGTTTGCGTTGGCTAATCTCAAAAAGGGATTAGAGAACCTAAAGGAGGACAAATTCCGCGAGGCAGAGCAAGCCTTCCGTGCAGCTCTCGAGTATCCGGCCAACTTCAACGTGGGCAAATCGGACACGCCCAACGACGAACGCACCCTTTACTGGCTTGCCAAAACTCTGAAAGCACAGGGCCGAGAGGGCGAAGCACGTGAGGCCTGGCAGCGGGCCGCAGACCTAGGAAGAGAAAAAGGCGGGATTTCAAGGGTTTTTGCTGGACTGTCTCTAAGAGAGTTGGGACAGACCCAAGAAGCCGAGAGAATCCTAACGGGGGTGGCTCGAGCTCCTGCAAATGAACAGGTCGGTGCTGCCGACTTGTACGCTGCGGGAGTTTTTGACCTTCTTGAGAATCGGAAAGCGGAAGCCAGCGCCAAATTCCGTCGGTTACTCGAGATAGATCCGTTCTTCTGGCCAGCTCGTCTCGAGTTGGAAGAGGTCGACAGCTCGACCTAAAGCATTCAAAATCTGGCAGGCTCACCGGTGAAGACTCAGTCGTCTCGAGACCAGGACAACTGTTAGCGCGGCCAGGTTCGCTCACAGAGCTCCATGTCCCTTCGGCAAGCCTGCCGAAAACTCACGAATGATCGGACTACGTTCCAAGCCAAGACGGCGGTTGTGTTGATGGCTTACGACCCCGAGGGCAGGGGCCTGGGCAAGATTGAGCTCACATCACCGCGCAGCGGCTAGTTCAAGTTCAAGCCGGTGTCCGGTAGGCGAATGTACCTATTCGGTCCCCAGCAGTAAGGGTGCACCGGATGGCCGGCGAGTTCAAGCGGCATAACAGGAGGATCAAAATGAAGCGTGCACTCATTGGAGTTTTGACTTTGTCAGTGGTGGCTTTGACTTTTCATGTCGTGGGATGCCGCAGGGCTGGCGTCGGTGCGGAGAAGGTGGTGCCGGCGATCAACGAAATCGAGTTGTGGCAGCAGGTGGGCCAGCAGCCCTACGAGATGACTTGGGTGCAGCGGGAGGAACATCCCAAAACACTCGTTGATTTTGAGGATCTGACAGGCTGGAAGCTGGAACTGTACGACGGAGCAAGTGGCGAGTTACGGCGGAGCCGGGAACAGCAGATGTGGGGTCAGTACGTGGCCAAGGTCGTTTACTCGGGGACACGCCCCGAGAGCCGGGTGATCGCGCGCCCGCCGAAGCCGGTCCCGATTCCTGAGCGATTTGACTCGATCGAGATGTGGGGCTATGGAAACCGCTGGGACTGGATCAAGGACGACACGACGCCGCCGACTGGCGTTTCGGTATTGGTTTTGGACGCCCGGGGAAAGGAGTTCACCATACAGCTCACCGACATTAATTGGAAGCAATGGTGGCTGATTCACCGGAAGGTATCGGCGCAGGTTTTGAAGGAGATTGTGTTTCCGGCCAGTTTTTCGGGGATCGAGATCGCCAAGTTAACGAACAAAGGCCCAAGGTACTTTTTCTGCGACTCGCTGGCGTTTTACACCGAGGAATTGAAGGCGCTGAAGTTCCAGCCGCAGCCGAAGCGGAATCTCCGGCCGTACCGGGGGCAGATCGTGGGGACCAACACGGGGCCTGGGACCCTGCCATTTCCGACGCGGGAGGAGACCATACTGCCGGAGAACTTCGAGAAAGACTTCCAGGTGACGGTGCGGCAGGTGGAGAGGACACGGTTTGAACTGCGGTACAAGGGGCGGGATGCGTCGGTGACATATGACTATCGGCCGCAGAAGGGAAGCTTGAGCGAGTTG
>JAIQEZ010000112.1 GCA_020073545.1 Terriglobia bacterium
TCCACGAGTACCGCGTGGTCTATCAGCCGCCCTCCTGGGCAGCCGCCCCGACCCGATCGGCCCCATAACCCTTGTCGTGAAGCGTGCAGGAACGCGTAGTGCGGGAAATCCGCACGCTACGTGTGATGTGGCGGGAGCTGGAAACGGAGCTCCGGAGGCATCTCGGAGCCACCGCGCCAGTTCCCGACCCTACCAGTGTCCAGCGCGGGCCCTGGGCGGCATGGGCACAGGCGAGTTCATCAGGACCAGCGCGCGGGCAGGCCGGTGAGCACTCGGCTTCACAAGCGGGCATTTCATCGGAGGAGAGATTCGACGACATGCTTGAGCCAGACGACGTCACGGAATTCCACCGTGACCTGGAGGATCCAGAAGAAGACCAAGACCTCGGCGAGTAATTGCAGGCGGGGCCTTTTATCCAGGAACGGCCCAACCTTTGAGAGCACGCGTCCTTCCAGCAGATACCGTGCGGCCGCATAGCTGGCGAGAGCCAGAAGAAGGCTCACGAGAATGTCCGTCGCAAAGTGCCCGCCAACATACATTCGAGGAAGCGCGATGCAAATCGGCACCAGGGCCCAAAGCACGCAGCCGGCAACTCGATGCAGCGAAAAGACCCCCGCCGCCACGGCGCTGTAAAGCGCGGTAGACCGACTGGGAAAGCAGTTTGTGTTGGGATTTGGCGCCAAGTACTGGGGAAACAGATCGGCCAACCCAGGGTCGTTAAGATGCGAAGCTGGACTTCCCGTTGGTTTTTCCTCGCCGCTTGGACCCAACATACAAAAAGCACGGCGCCAAACCAGAGACCTCCCAAAATGTTGTGCCGCATAGCACTATCTACAGCAACGTCCAACCTCTCATGAAGCCTGAAAAAACCGGCCATTTGTCTTGCAAGCCAGAGGTCGATTCGGGTGGGAAGCGTCACCATGGGCAGCATCAGAACATGATAAACCGCAACGAGGGCAAGGTCATATCGGAAATGATCTGTATTCCATTCGACTTGAGTGGTAGGCAAGTGGCACTTCAGAGAGACTAGAAAGGAAAAACGTGAGGGCGACGATCCCCACATGGAATGTTAATGTCGGATCCCAGGAGTCGCGCAAGGATCGAGTCCGCCACCTCAAAAGCCGGCCGCATCATCCGATGACCCTCGGCAAGATCGAACGGTTCTGGAAGACGATCTGGGAGGAGTTCCTGGTGCGAGCGCAGTTTGATAGCTTCGAGTCGGCCCGCGAGCGGGTTCGGCCGTGGGTTGAGCACTACAACTACGCTCCATACTGACATAGATCCTTGGGAGACCGATCGGGAACACGACGCCGAGCCACAGGAGCCATCCTGCGGATCATAAACGCCGCCGGCAACCGCAGCGTAGAAAGTGGTGGATTGACTGGGAAAGGAGTTCAGGTCCGGCCCTGGATCAATGTAACCAGGGTAGAGATGGGCCAGAGTTGGATAGCGAATTGGACGAAGCCATTCGACGACCTCCCCTGCAAGGAGCATGAGGGCGATGGCGACCATCGATCCCCAAAAGGTCGTTAGGACTGGGTGCCGCGCTTCCTCTCTGCCAGCTTGGTTCCCGCGGACCCAACTGTAAAAGTGAGCCGCAGCATACCAGACCCCACCGAGGAGATTGTGCTAGATGCCGCCCTGTATGCATAGATCAAATAAGGGATGACGTCTCCGCAAATGAACCAGCTGCGAAATCGCCCAAACATCAAAACTGGTTGGTGTCAGCAACATTCAATTGGCAGGCCGAAACTCTGAGTCAGAGCTGGTAGCTCACAACGCCAATTAAGTTCCTTTGGATTCAGCTAGCGGGCACGGTGAACTCACCTGCCAAGCCAGGGTCAGATGTATTCGTTTCCTTTGCTCATTTGGCTTTAAACCCGGAATTCCGACGTGGACTCTTTCCAACGAACCTTTGGGCGTTATTCTTCATCAGTATTTACGCGGGTCTAAACACTATGAAGACGCCTTGGAGGTACAAACCGAGTGGGTGAGACACAGAACCAGCCCTTTCAGCTCTCGTTCAATGGTTCCCTGAAGGTCGATTGTCAGGGATCCCGCGTGACCTGGGACGCTGGCTTTATTCTGGTGCGGGAGTTGGACGAACGTCTGGGATTCAGCGGACTCATCGAGCAACACTTGACCGACTCAAGGAAAAGTGTCGGAGTAGGACGAGTTGATCGCGCGCCGGGCAATTGCGCCGCAACTTCCCTAAGGTCTTCAGCAGCCCCGCCAGCTTGCGCCGGTGAATCGCCTGTTCCCTGGCGCGTCGTCCCTGGCTCTTGGCCAGCACATATAACTGGAAATTGTTGTTATGCCCGGATGCGGAAAAATCGGATACAATTGTCGGGGTACCTTATGAAAAAAACCATTCTGCCCCTCATTGTCCTATCCATTTCAAGTGCAGCTCTTCGCGCGCAGACCTCTTCGCACTACGTTCGGACTGACAAGCCTGAGGCCTCAATCGAGGTCCGGTATTCCAGGACTTCCTCCTTTCAAATCCCGCGCGACGTATATGGGACATTCCTTGAAGATATCGGATACTCCGTCTTCGGGGGCGTCTCTGCCCAACTGATTGATAACCCGAGTTTCGAGAGTTACGACGCCAGTTTGAAGACGCTGCGCGAGCGGTTCTCTGCGAAGCCGTTTCAGGCTTCAACTGAGATGGGATTGCCGCTGCCGTGGCTCCCTTTACGCGATGACGGGTGGCGGTACGAGCCCCGCTGGGGGAATGCGGCAAACTCTGAACGCTACCTCTTTGTTATGGGAATACCCGGTAGAGAAGTGGGAGTTCGCCAGACAATCTACATCCCGATCGAGCGCGAGCTGGAATACGAGGGGGTGCTCTTCGCGATCTGCCAAGCGGGCACAACCCAACTGACGGTCAGCTTCCGTGAACACGACAAGCCGGACCACGTGCTGGCTTCGGCGGTTGTCCAGGTCCCTGAGGGCACGCACTGGATTAAGCTGCCATTTCATCTTGCAATCCCGGCAGGCGCGGTGAACCCGCTTGAGCCAGTTGATTTCGCTGTCTCCTTGAAGGATGGGCAGCGGGTGTCGCTGGATGAGATTCGCCTTTACCCCGTCGACGCCATAGGAGGCCTCGACCCGGAGGTCGTCAAGGCCGCCAAGAACCTCAACTCCCCTCTGCTGCGTTATGGGGGAAACTACAGCAGCGGCTACCATTGGCAGGATGGCGTCGGCCCCCTCGACCTCCGCCCGACCCGATTGAACCAATCGTGGGGTTACCCAGTCTTTAACGATTTCGGCACAGACGAGCTGATGAGGTTTTGCGACTTGATCGGCGCGCAACCGCAAATCTGCCTCAACCTGGGCAGTGGAACCGCTGAAGAGGCCCGACGTTGGGTGGAATACTGTCAGGGCGGGGCGCAGACCGCAGGTGGCGCTCTCCGTGCGGCCAACGGTCATCCTGATCCCTATCATGTCGCGGCCTATGAGCTTGGAAACGAACTCTGGGGCCATTTCCAGATTGGATGGGAGACAGCTGACGCTTACGCCGCGCGTTACAAGCTGTTCTATGATGCGATTCGGGATGCGGTTCCCCTGGGAACCATGATCTTCGCCAACGGGGGCGACCTCGACTGGTTTCGTGACTGGAACGGATCCGTCCTTGCGAAGGATAGCCCCGATATTTCTTACCTATCCACGCACTTCGTTGTCAGCATGAATGATCTATTGAACAAGTCTGCTGGCCGCCCCGCGGCGATAGCGGCGGATTTCGCCGCCCCTGTCGCGGTCGCCAACTACCTGGGTCTCGCAAAGGAGCAGATCGATTCCAACCCGGCCACACGGGGACAGGTGAAAATCGCTTACACCGAATGGTTGTTCTACGCGCCCGAGGGGACGGACCTCCCACGCTGGGACAATCTGGGTGGCGCCGTCATAGCCGGTGGCTGGATGAACATGATCCTTGATCACTCGGATTTCGTTCCCGTCTCCGACATGACAGGTCTACTGGAATTTGCCGGCATTTACAGGCGAAAAGGCAGGGTCTTCGTTACACCTCAGTACTGGGCTTTTTCTCTGTATTCAAATCTTGCGGGTGACAGGCTCGTTGAAACCCAAACGACTGTCCGCGAGTATGACGTGCACGGGGGAATCAAGCGTTGCCCGGAAATCCCCAACGTGCCTTACCTCGACGTTCTCGCCACGCGCAACTCTCAAAACGGCGACCTTGTACTGTTCGTTGTCAACCGCGACTGGAAGAATCCCATCCCTGCAACCGTCCGCCTTGACGACTTTACGCCGGCTGCGGCCGCACAGGTTGAGACCCTCACGTCTGACGACCTGCTGGCAAGGAACGATGAGGAAAACCCCAACAATGTGAGGCCGGTTCATTCCACCGTCGCGCTTTCAGGGGCCGGGCTTCACTACCGGTTCCCATCGAAGTCGCTGACCGTTTTCACCTTCAGGAAGAAGTAGGACGGGTGATGAGTGACGAGCGGACGTGGCGCCCGCTCGTCAAGAGTGAAGGGGGGGCGCCTCACTTGCCGCCCGCAGGGCTTCCGGTCATCTCCCGAATGAACTTCACCTCTTCAGGCCGATACGGCGTGCCATCCTTCTGGAAGATGTCGTGGAACCAGACTGAGGGTTGGCGGTCCGTGTATGGGTGCTCCCAGGAGTCCCACGGGAAGTAGGTTTGCGTTTTCCCGGCAACAAAGCCCCAATTAATCGCGGCGACCTTGTATTTCCTGGCGATGGGTAGGGTTCCCTGGAAAGTGCTCCCATTCCCGCGCGCCATGTACTCCGTGCAGAGGATCGGCCGATGGTAGTGCTGCAACGACTTCACGCGCTTCTCGAACACCTCCGGCACTTCGTAACTGTGGAATGAAATCACGTCTGACATTTCCAACTGCACTCTTTCGATGGGTGAAAGCTTGTCGGGCGACGACCAATCCCGGCCTTCCCACAAGCCGCTGGTAAGCGGTTGGGCCGGACCAGCCGCGCGCGCCCACTCGAAAACCCTCGGCAAGAGCTTGAGCACCAGGTCAGCCTTGTTCGGCGGTTCCAGCTTTCCATAGGCGGAATCGTTCCTGTTGCCCGGTTCGTTCCAAACATCCCAACCAAGCACCCGTCGGTCGTGTGCAAACGCTCCCACCACGCCTTTTACGTAAGCTTCGAGGCGGGGATATTGAGTCGCATCCTTCAGGGCGGCAGCCCCGGGGTTTTGCACCCATCCTGAATTGTGAACTCCAGGTCGCGGGTCGCGCTGCTTGCCGAGTTTGGGGGACGGATCCCAGCACGAATCAAACAACACAAACAGCGGCTGGATCTTGTGTTTCGCCGCAATGCTGAGGAACGTGTCAATCCGCTTCTGGAAACCGGCGGAATCCTGTTGCCAGAGGAGATCGTGCAGAAAAACTCGCATGGTGTTCATCCCGAGTCCTTCGGCCCAGCCCAATTCCAGGTCGATGCGCTGGGGATCAAAGGAATCGGCCTGCCACATTTCGAGCTGGTTGATGGCGTCCGCGGGGATGTAATTGCTTCCCACAAGCCAAGGCTGGTTCGCGTTCCAGTCATTTGCGGTCTTCTCGGACCAGGGCTGGCCTTCCGCTGCCTGTGCCACCACGGCAATACTAAGCATCAACAGAATGCCGGTAAGTAGTCTTTTCATGCTCACCTCCAATACCAACTGTTCCGAGGATTATACACTACAGTCGCTGCATCGACTCAAACTGGATCTTCCTTTTCCCGCTTCTGTACTTGATGGGAGGTCGATACTGAATGCTGGGTCAGATCGTTCCGAAAAAGACCTACTTTCTGATTTTCGGCGCGCTGCTGGCACTGACGGCCCTGACGACCAGCGTGGCTTACGTGAACCTGGCCCAGTGGAACACCATCGTAGCGCTCACCATCGCCTGCTGCAAAGCCACGCTCGTGGTGCCGTTTTTCATGCACCTACGCTGGAGCACGCGCCTCATGCGCGTGGTGCTGCTTTCGGCGTTGCTCTGGCTCGCCATCCTCATCAGCCTCACCACCACCGACTTCTTCTCGCACAACTGGACGCCCATTCCGGAAAGCTGGGAAACGTCACGCTTGCCCTTGCCCAGCCCACCTGTACAGGATGAGTCAAGAACCGGTAGGCAGTAGACAGTATGCCGTAGGCAGGAAAAACTGACCCTCACGCGCTGCGCGTCACTCTGCAATCGGACGTCACAAGGACTTCCGGAATTGCACCCCCGCCTCGAGTGTTATCGCGGGTCGGCTGGATTCTTTGGGGCGAGCGGAGGCCCGTCGTGGACTTCCTTGGTTTCGACATTAAAGAGCCTCCAATCGGAGTACTGGTGCCGGTTGGTGTAGATTGCGCCGCGGAAGTTCACTACAACTTTGACTTCGGTAGGCAGCCAAAGGGTTCGATCTAAAGTGGCAAAATGCACCGGCGCATATTCGATCTCTGCCCTGCTGCTCTTCAGACCAATCTGGGTAAGTGGAGTGAGCAGGTCCGTTTGCATCCGAAGGATTTGATGGGTCGTGGAATCGATCCAGACAACGCCCTGCTCCAGGAGCGGCACGGAGACGCTGCTCGTCGTGAAGCCAATGGGCGTCGCCTGGCCTACGCGCTGGGCAAACGCAATAACGTCGCATTGTTTTCCGGCCTTGGCCTGCAGCCCAAGGTATCGGAAGGTGGATTCGCGCTGGCGCGATGGATGGAGATAGACTTCAGTGCCCGCGAACCCGCGCGTCAACAAGAAACCCTGCCTGCCGCCGCCACTCTCGACGGGTTTTCCCTCGAGGTCAGTACGATACTCGTCCAATTGGTCTTGACCGCCCCGCGAGATCATCAGCACCACGTAGTAGCCGTCCTGGTAGTTGCTAACTGCTAGGTCCATCAAGCTCCCCCTCGGGATTGAAGCGGCTTGGTGAATCCGCTCTCGCGCGGTTGTGGCCACGAAGTTGTGAAAGAAATAATCCACGTTCTCTCCGGTCTTTTTCAGAATCGTGGGAAGGGCGTCCTGGTCGGGTGCGGGCTCCAGGCCTTTGAGTTTCGGCACCGCCTTGATCAGTTCGTGGGTGGGCCAATCAACGTAGGGATGAGCTTCCTGGTACAACGCCGTCACGGATGGGTCCGAAACCAGGGTGGGTCCCAGCGCACTGGCCTCCCCGGCCTGATTCACCGGGTGCGCCAGGATGGCATATACGCTGCAGAGAAGCAGTAGAGTCGCCAAGGCACCCGTGCACACGACGCAGCGTATAGCCAAAGGCGGCAAGCCACAAGTTTTCTCGTGTCGGATGTTCTGCGGCACTGGGCACTACCTCTGTCCAGATCCGGTGTTTCGGGTCAGGGCGCACGGAAGTTTGGCGAACCTGCGCCGGACTCCTCCCTTGGGATCCCCGCGCAGCTTTCAGCCGGAATTAGTTTTTCGGCCCCCCGGTGGTTGCAAGTATACACCCGTTTTGCCCCCAATCGAGCCCTCTGAGCACAATCTATTCTCCCAGACGGTCCCACCGGCTTCCAGAACCAGCTTTTTCAGACAACTCTCCATTCCTGGGAAATATCGGAACCGTTCTCTTGGGGTCCCGCAGCAAGCCCAAACAGCACGGCGTCTTGCTGTAGAAACTTGGCTACAGAGAAACGGAGTGATCACCATCACTCAGAACAAAAAAGTGTTACCCGTTTTCCTCGAACAATTCGCTCTCCAGAAAGTGGATGAGTAACTCATTCACTTTCTGATGGTTGCGGACGGCGGGCTAGGCCGCCGTGAAAGCTCATAATTAGGTTGCCCCCACAGTAGTTAGAAATATGGACGAAGAGGCCCCCGGGAGGGAATGGTGTCTGAGAAAACTGGATGACAGGACCGTGGTGAGCAGTTTCGGGACTCGCGGAAGGCAGAAGAGAGTCGTTCGGACCATCCCGGAGAGGGAAAATGCACCGAAAGGGCTCGGTTGGAGACAAACGGGTGTACACTCTCAGGCACCGGAACGCCAAAAAGCGAATTCCGGCTTAGAACAATGACAGTCGCTCCGCAGGTGAGCACATTTGTGCATGGCCGGGAGGTACTTCAGTGAGCGTTAGAAACAGCCTTTTCTTCTTGATTCTTTTTCCCCTCGCAGCCTGGGCACAGGCGCCGGGGAGCCTGGGGGACCAGCTACACCTCCTGGAAACGAATGACTGGGTCATTTTCGGCCGGACAACTGACATGAAAGGAAACCCGCTTGGAAGCGTCACAGTTCGCGTCGACGTCGGTGTCGGGATGGGTTCCGTACGAGCGCTGAAAACCAACCTCCGAGGTGAGTTCCGGACCGAGTTCACCTTCGATGCGAACATGACCAAGCGCCTCACTGTCAAGCTGGTCGCTACAAAATCCGGTTACACCGAAGCACATGAGATCACCGAATTCGGGGTCGCCGACAAGACAAGTGGCATCGAACTTGTTTTGCGAGAATTGACTGAGAATCCGGACCAGCTTCCCATGGCGACGCTGGTGGGCACGCTGGCGCCGCGGCTCCGGCAGGATGCCGCGAAGGGTTCCGGAGCGGAAGCCGGCCGCAAGGAAAAGGAATTCGCCCGCGGATGTGAAGAGCTGATCGACCGTCACGATGCGGTGCGCGCAGTTCCGCTGCTTTCCAAGGGTGTCGGGCGGGCGCCGAGTTGCGTGGAATGCCGCCTGCTTCTGACCTTGGCGTTGTTCCAAGCCGGAAGCTGGGCAGGCGCAAACCGGCAGCTTGACGAAGCTGCGAAACTCAATGACGCCGCTGCGTCGAAGCGACCTGAACCGGCATTGATCGCGGGCGTGCTGGAGGCATGGCGGGGCGAGACCAGCAGATCGGCGGGCTTCCTTCAGAAGGCTCTGGAGATCGATCCTAACAGTGTCCTGGCGCTTCAGGAAATGGGGCGCGTTCTGACCGCGCAGAAGAATTGGGAAGCCGCCGACCGGTATCTGGAGAAAGCGCTCCGTGCCGGAGCTAGTGACGAAGCACGGCTTCTGCGGGTTCGCGCTCTGCTGGAGGAAGGTGACATTGACGAGGCCGGACGCGAGATGGATCAGTACACTGCCGGTCGCGACATGAAGGCTCTTCCGTATGAGGCTCGTGCGCTGTACATCCACGTTAAAGACCGCCTGAGTTTGGAACCCTATGCCAAGGTGAAGTCGGTGCTTACCGAATCGCCTCAGGATCTAATGAAGGCCATGCCAGAGTTGGAAGGGATACGTATGGCCTCGAACCAGGATGAGCTCAAGGTTGTTCTTGAGAAAGTGGGCGAGGGGGTCGAATCGTTCTTTGAGAACTTCCCGAACACCGTGTCGCGCGAGCAGGTCCACCAGGAGCGGCTTGGCAAGAACGGGAAGGTCGCGCGCGAGCGCGACCAGGGCTTCCAGTACCTGCTCCTGGCCCGCACCGATAAGTGGGGCTTGGGGATTGAGGAACAGCGCGCTACGGCGCAGGGCGAGAGGGCGACGCTTGGCGGGTACGATGAGGGCCTGATGCTCACGGCGGGTTTCGTCTCTGTTTCCCTGTTCTTTCATCCTGCCTATCAGGACGGCGCGGGCTTCCGTCACTTGGGACGTCAATCCGTCGACGGGAAAGATCTGTACGTCATTGCCTTTGCTCAAAACCCCCAAACGGCTCGGACGGAAGAACGCTTCAGTACCGATGAGGGCTCTGCGTTGATTCTGATCCAGGGATTGGCGTGGATCGATCCCACAACCTTTCAGATCGTCCGCCTTCGTACCGATCTCTTAGCTCCTCAATCCAAAGTTAGATTGCAGAGACAGACTACAGAGATTCACTTCAAGGAGGTTTCCTTCAAGGAAGTTGCCACTGCGTTCTGGCTCCCCCAGGAAGTTAGTGTCACCGTGGACTGGAGAGGCCGAGTCTATCGCAACTGGCATCGCTATTCGGAATTCAAGCTCTTCAATGTCGAGACAAAAGAGGAGAGGAAAGCTCTCTTGCTTCCTGCGCCACCTGATAAGCGAAAATAACCGGCTTTCCCGATAACGCTTCGAGTGGTATACGAGGGGAAGGAAGATAAGGGACCAGATCCAGCTGGTCCATTGGCGAGCAGATATCGCGAACTCGCCGGCACGGGCAAGGACCAGCAGAGCGCAACCGATGTCCCGCGCGACGCTGCGGAATCGATGGTCAGGATGCTCACGGAGAAGATTGAAACATATGAGTTGATGCTCCGGGACTGGTGCGAGCGCAGCGATGAGCGCAATCGGCTCCAAGCAACCACAGCGCTTGTCCCTCGGCAGGAAGTCACTGATCGGCTCCAACGCTACGAAGGGAGTCTCGATCGGTCTTTCGACCGCACTCTTTCGCAGCTCGAGCGCCTGCAGCGTCTCCGCTTGGGGCAGCCGGCGCTACCGGCACTCAAGGTGGATGTATCTCATTAGCCAGTATAACTGCCCACGGACCAACCATGTTTTGCGTGTCATTGAGCGGACGTCTATCGGGTCTTTGCGAGCGCTGCAGCGTGGGGCGCACTCAATATTCCGTTTAGACCCTCTTTGGCGCGTGGGGCCGAGTATGAGATAGAGCTTCGCTGGCCTTCCTGAATAGTCTCATTTTCGCTGAAGTCGGACAGTTCTGGCGAAGCACAGGATGCCTAGACTCGTCGTCGAACTTATGAAACACACGACTGAGGGAGGGCCGGACGAGCGCCCGGCCTCCGCCCAGTGCTGCGCTTGATTCGAGACCCTCTTCTCCCGAAGCTTAGCGGGTGGAAAACTTATAGACCGTCGTGGAGTGGTAGGTCTGGCCCGCTCTCAGAGTCGTTGACGGGAAACTCGGCTCGTTGGGCGAATCCGGATAATGCTGGGTCTCCAGGCAGAAGCCGTAGCGCAGCTTATAGACATGGCCCTGCTTGCCGGTGAGGGTGCCGTCCAGGAAATTGCCCGAATAGAACTGCACGCCCGGCTCCGTCGTGGAGACCTCCATGACCCGACCGGTCGTCGGCTCATAGACGCGCGCCGCGAGTGTCAGACCTTTGTCTTTTCGGTTAAGCACGAAGTTGTGATCGTAGCCGTGCCCGAGAATCAGTTGCTCATCTTTCTGGTCGATCCGGGCTCCGATCACCGTGAGCTTGGTGAAATCGAAGGGCGTCCCTTTCACGCTGACGATTTTGCCCGTGGGGATGAGCGTCTTGTCCACCGGGGTGAAGGAGTCGGCGTTCAGCATGAGCTCGTGGCCGAGGATGTCGCGCTGCCCATCTCCTGCCAGGTTGAAATAAGTGTGGTTCGTGAGGTTGACCGGCGTGGCCTTATCCGCCGTGGCGTGATACTCGAAGATCAATTCGTTCTTGTCGGTCAACATATAGGTGACCGTCATCTTCAGGTTGCCGGGGTAACCTTCGTCCCCGTCGGGGCTCGTGTGCTTGAAGATCACCCCCACCTCATCCGGTTTCTCAAAAGGTTCGGCTTCCCAGACGATTTTGTCAAAGCCCTTGTTGCCCCCGTGCAAGCTGTTCGGGCCATCGTTTTTCGGCAGCGTGTATTCCTTGCCGTCGAGGGTGAACTTGCCGTTGGCGATCCGGTTCCCGTAACGGCCGATGATGGCCCCGAAATAGGGAACCTTGGCGGTGTAGTCGTCCGCTTTGTCGAATCCAAGAGCCACATCATCAAAGTGGCCTTTCCTATCGGGGACTCGTATTGAAACGATGGCTCCACCATAGGTCATCGCGCGAACTTCCATGCCATGCTTGTTCTTGAGAGTGTACAGATCGACGGGTTTCCCGTCGGGTGATGTTCCAAAGGCTTCTTTTTTGATCATGTCTGTCCCCTGTGGAGAAGTTGGGACCCCCGAGCCGGTCCAGAAGGGAAATAACGTCAGGCACAACGAGAGCAGAACAGAAATGCGGTGAATCATGGTCGCTCCGTGGAGGTTTGAATCACGAGGAATGGATTGGCAGAATGCCTTGTCATGTCTCTGCGGGTTCGGTGGTGCTCAAGACAACCAGCCCGAAAGATTGTTACAGGACTGTAGGCGAGAGTCAAGTGTCCTGCTCGTAATTTCCCAAACACGCCTGCAACTGTGTTGACCGGGCGACGCCAACCAGAGCGGCTGGAGTTGTGGTATGCAGTGTGCATTTGGGGTGAGGCCTTGGGCTCATGCCCAATGATTCAGGCCTTACAAGAATTGCAGGACAGGAGGCGATGCTGCCGTGAGCAGGCGAACTTCCCAACGCCCCTGGGCGGGTTACTCTAGACTTGCCGTTCGTCTGATCTTGACAGTGCTCTGCGCAATGCCGGCAATGGGCCAGACGGCGCACTCCATCGAGGGCCCGGTACGCACCAGGGACAATGGGCCACTCCCTCGAGACGTTACAGTGCGCTTGGAAGAGGCGGAGGGCGCGTTCAGCGCTCAGCAGTCTGTGGGTAACGACGGAAGGTTTCGATTTGATTGTCTCGAAGGGAGCATGTACCGGCTCGTCGTTACGGCCAAGGCTTATCGGACCGTGAGCCAAGACGGCGAACTCGCCTGGGAAGCTAGCCGGATCCCGACGATTCACTTGGTTTCCGTAGTAAAAAAAGAGGAATTCTCCTCCCCCGGCGGCTGAGACCGCCACGGACCTTGCGGCCCCCAAGCAGGCGCGGAAAGAGTATGAAAAAGGCTCTCGTGAGCTGGAAGGTGGAAACCTCGAGGAAGCGCGGGAACATCTGGAGAAGGCGGTTGCCGAAGATCCTTGCTACGCCCGCGCCCAAACGGCGCTAGGAGTGACGCTGGGCCGACAGCATCAGGGATGCGGCGGCGGAAGAATACAAGGCAGCGCTGAAGGCGGCTCCCCGCTCGGTGGAAGTCCTGTGTGCCCTGGGGGACGTGGAACGATGGCTGCTCCGCTTCGATGATGCCGTCGAACACTACTCGCGAGCGCGGGAGCTTGCGCCGAACGATTATTGCGGCAATTTTGGTCTCGGGGTGGCGCACCTGCGACGCCACGAACTGCCCAGTGCCATCGAATATCTTCGACGTGCCGTGGTGCTGCAGCCCAAATCGGGAGAGACCCGGCTCGCGCTGAGCAGCGTACTAGTCCAAAGTGGTGACGTCACCGGCGCGTTGACGGAGCTGAAGGCCGCCGTCGCAAACAAGCCGGACTTGCGGCAGGCCTACGCATTGCTCGTACGGGTGTATCGGACGTTGGGACAGCCCACAGAGGCGGTAGAGGCTCTGAATAAGGTGAAGGAATTGGAGCAACGCGAGCACGATTATGTGCACCGGGCTCTGATTTTGGACGGCTTGGGTCTGTCTCCGTCTCCCGACGCGAATTAGACCGTCCGAACCGTGAGAGTCTCTTCGAGAAGGGTGAATGAATTGAACCGGCTATCTCGGCAGGTTGGGTTGAAAACCTTTGGCGTTGCCGCCTTGACCCTCCTTCTCGCTGGCAGCGCTGCGGGGTCACAGCAATCCACCTCTGCCGCCACCCCTCGGGCGGGCCTGCCACGTCAGTTGCAGGAGGTGTTTAGTCAAGGTGTCGAGGCGCTACAGGCTGGTCAATTCGACGCGGCGGAAGAAGCCTTTCTAAGGGTGCTGAAGCAGGGAGGCCGGGTGGCATTTGTCTACAACAATCTCGGGATTGTTTACGAGCAGCGCGGAGAGCGCGAGCGAGCCCTCGCGCAGTTCCGGGAAGCCATTCGTCTCGAACCCGATTACGTGGCACCGCACGTCTTGATGGGGTCAACCCTGCTCGCCATGGGCAGGTTCCCGGAGGCGGCACGCGAACTCGAGACGGCCGTGAAGCTCCAGCCCAAAGACCCCTTGGTGCGTTTGCAGTTGGCGAAAGCTTATAGGCGTGAAGAAGAATTTCCGCAGGTCATAGAGCAGTTTCAGGTGCTGCAGCAACTCGAACCGCAGGAGCCGGAGTATATCTATCAGGCGGGCAAGGCTTACCTGAACCTCTCGGCATGGTGCTACCAGCAGATTGTTCGCCTTCAACCCACCTCCGGTCGAGCCTACCAAGCCCTCGCTGAGAATTTCCTAGCCGAGGGGAGACCCGAAATCGCCATTCCGGTTTTTCAGCGCACCGCGCAGGCTGACCCGACCTTGCCCGAGGTCCATCTGGCTTTAGCGGAGATCTATTTTGAGCAAGGGAAGAAAGCTGAGGCCCGGAAGGAAATTGAGCAGGAACTCGCCATCGTCCCCGAAAGCGCGGCCGCGGCAGCCCTGAAGAAGAAACTCGACGCGCCCTAACGCTGCATTCCCTGTGGTGAACTGTTTGGAGAGCCCTGGATCGAGGAACCTTCTACCACAGAGGTCACAGAGGACGCGGAGAAACATCGCTACCCGGAAATCCCCCAGCGCACCCTGGGCGCTTGTCCCGGAGTCAGCTCAGGGCAGGCGGGAGGCCAGGGCTCTGGCGAGGGCGAAGGCTTCGGGGGCATTCGTCAGGTTGGCGTAGCCGGCAAGGTAGCGGCCTTTACGGAAAAGGCACAGGGTGCCGAGGTATGCGTCCTTGGCCTGTAAAGCCTCGTCAGCGATTGGGGCGGAGGTGGTTTCAGCAAAACGGGCTCGCAACTGGCTAAAGACGGCCGCGGCGGATGCGGGCGACTCTTCCCTCACAATGAAAGCCTTCCCCTCCACGTATTGCGCCACGTAGCCGCGCTTGAGCGCGCGCAAACCGAGAACGCTTTCAGGAATCAGGCGGACAGAAACCAGCCTCTCAGTTGGGAACCATGAAACTGTTTCCGGCGGCGTGCTGCTCCCGCTGATCTGTTTTGCGATTGCGGTTACAAAGGCCTGAAGCGCCGGTGTGTGGTCTTTCTCGGGAGTGGCGCTCAATTCCACGTAGTACGTACCCTTGCAGAAGGCGGCGTGCTGCGCCTGGATCTGGCCGCCCATACCGATAGGTGCGACAGGCTGGCGCGGATCGAGACGAGCCAAGAAGAGCTCGTAAGCTCCTTCCGAATCGGACATCTCCGAGACGTCGACCACGAGGGTGCCATCGCCCGACTTGCAGGTCAGGTTCTGCATCTGGAGGAAGTCGTAGATCAAGTATCCTTCCACATCCCCATCCATGTACTCAAAAAGATTGTCGGCCTGGAAGGTGCGTGACGCTCCGTCTTGTTCCCATCCCGCCACCAGGCGACAGTCGGCCGCCTCCGCCGCCGAGGCGGTGGAGGCGGCAACTAGGATGAGGAGAAGGCTTTTCACCACGTTCATGCAAACAACTCCTGGGCGCGGCTGAGGCGTGCCGAGACGTGTACGCCGAAGGGGCATTCCACCGTGCAATGCCCGCAGTCGCTGCAGCGCACCGCCACGACGTCCGCTCCCAGCTTCAGGAACTCCTCGCGGCCTAGAGCGAACTGGCCGTAACCTTCTGCGTAACTGAGATGGCGCAGAATGTCGGCAACCGGCAAGCCCTTGACGCAAGTCCCCGCGCACTCCCCGCACATCCGGCAATAGAGGGGGGAGATGTACTCGAGTTGCCGGGCCAGAAGCTTTTCTTCGGCTGGTCCGTAAGGTTCGGCCATGGCCTTGAGGTTTTGATCCAGTTGGTCCATGTCGGTGATGCCGGGAATCGTGGTGTGGACGTTCGGATCCTTGAGCACCCACTTGAGGGCCGCCAACATGGCGCCTTCTCGCTGCAACTGCGACGGGGGACCGGGATGATGGCCACCGGGAGGTGGACCGCCGGGAGGTGGGGCGCCAGGGCCTGAGGGAGGAGGGCCGGGTGGCCTTCTTCGGAAGCCTCCTGCCATCACCTTCATGCCCACCACGCCCATGCCTGCCTTGCTCGCTTGCGCGATGGCCGCACCTACACCTGGGTCCATGCTGAAATTGTAGGTAACGAGCACGACATCGATCCCGCCCTTCTGGATCAATGCCGGGATGAGCTCTTTGGGAGCATGGGTGCTCACGCCGGTGAAGCGGATTTTCCCCTGCTGCTTGGCGAGCTGCTGCGCCTCGATCAGCTCCTCCGTCACCGCTTCCGGGGTGTTCTTACGGTGGAGGTACCATATGTCGAGATGATCGGTACCGAGTTCCCGCAAGCTTGTCTCCAGGTCGGCCAGCGCGCCCTGTTTGTCGCCCGTCATCGACTTGCTGGAGAGAATGATATCCTGGCGCTTGCGTTTGAGCGCTGCTCCGACCATGCGCTCGTTGTTGCCCTGTTGATAGGCGCGGGCCGTGTCGAAGTAATTGATGCCCAGGTCCGCGGCGCGTTCGACCACGCTCGAGTCGGAAGTAATCATGCAACCGAAGCCCACCGTCGTGACCTTGAGGCCGGTCTTGCCCAGCACCCGGTAACTGAGACGAGGTGCTGAACCGGACTCGGTCGTTGCCGCACCTCGGTGTTGCGTCCAGAGGCCAGCGACGCCAGCCAGGGGGAGCGCGACCCCGGTGGTTAGGAAACTCCTCCGTGAAGGATTGCGATTCATAAGAACGCCTCCCAAGGTTCTGGATAAAACTCCAGGCCGAATCATACAGGTTCTTCGGACCGGTGGCTACCGATTTGGGGGTAGTAGGTCAGTTTGCCGCCCTCGAGCGTTTGATTCGCTCTGACACACAGGTCGCGCTATCAATACTGCCATCGTCGAGAAATGTTCCCACCTGCCCGCCCCCGACAACGACCTCCTGTGGCAGCAATGGTGAGCAGTAAACTCCATGCAACCCGCTTGCCTCTGCCGGGGTACCTCAGGGGCTTCCCCGTGGCTATTTGTGATCTTCCTTACCGACGCAAGGGTAGCTTCTACCTGCCGAGCTTGCTACAATACTCAAGAGGTCCATGGCGAGCGTATTTGGCAGTTCGACGCGTGTACCCTTACGCGAGGGATCTACCCCCAGACTTCCTGCGCTGGTTTCACGCGGTTTACTCGGTCTTGCCGGTCTCGTTTTCGTCTTTCTAGCGGCGATCCCTGGCCCTGCTGCCCCACCTCAACAACACCCGAACGCTGCCAAAAGCCATTATCGTCAGGGCATGCTTTTACTCCAAAAGGGGGACTGGAAAGGCGCTGCCGCTGAGTTCACGCGTGTGCTCTCTATCGATCCCCAGGACATAGAGGCGTGCAACAGCCTCGGCCTGGCGCTATGGAGGTCGGGTGATCTCACGAAGGCGGGAGAAACCCTAAGTCGCGCACTTCGCATCGATCCTCGCAATGCAATGGCTCATTACTATTTGGGAGGACTTCTTGCGGATTCGCAAAAACCAAGTGAGGCAATCCGTGAATTGCAGGCTGCCATCGAGTTGAAGCCCGACTTCGAGGAGGCGCGTTTAGCTTTGGCTCTCGAATGGCAGGCAACAGGGGAGATAGCGAAATCGATTGCGGAGTACGAGAAGGTTCTTAAGGCCAACCCCAAATCTGCCGAGGCTCACAGCGGCCTCGGCCTCGCTTACAGTCAAGACAATAACCTGCTGGGTGCGATTGAGGAATACAAGAAGGCCATCGCTCTAAGAACTGATTACATCCGTGCTTACAACAACTTGGGATCGGCGTTGGCGAGGGCTGGGGACTGGGAAGGGTCAGTGACCGTGCTCAAGAAGGGGGTCGCCCTCCAACCTCGCGACGCCGATTTGCGCATCAACCTCGGCGTCG
This sequence comes from Terriglobia bacterium, assembly GCA_020073545.1. GTDB lineage: Bacteria > Acidobacteriota > Terriglobia > UBA7540 > UBA7540 > Bog-366. The sequence continues at coordinate 17,487 of JAIQEZ010000112.1, forward strand.
CCTTGCGGGGCAATGGTGACCCCGATGGCGCACTGGAGCAGTTCCGAAAAGCACTGGCGCTGAATTCCGATCCCACCGCCGCCTATTACGCCAACTACGAGAAGGCACAGACCCTCAGGCAGAAAGGGGAGCTGGCGGAGGCTGTCGAGGCGTTCAAGAAGGCCATTCAGTCACGGCCCCGACTGGGGGAAGCATATTATAACCTGGGGTCGACCCTCCGCCAGATGATGGCGTCGTCGCGACGTTCGAACCCAGTGACACACACCCCAAGCCCGGAAGCGCAGCAACACTTCAAACAGGGAGTCAGCCTGCTTGCACAGGGGGATCCCCAGCAGGCAGCAAAAGAATTCATCCAGTGTCTGCAGATCGATCCGAATTACGCAGAAGGGTTCAACCTGCTGGGTTTCACCCTGGGTCAAATTGGAGACCTGCCGGACGCGATCGAAGCGCTCAACAAGGCGATTGATCTGGACCCGCAGTCCGCCAGTACGCGTTACAACTTGGGCGTGGCGCTTTGGTACTCGGGCCAGCAATCGCGGGCAGTAGCTGAACTCAAAAAGGCCCTGCAGTTGGACCCAGCCTCAGTAGATACCTACGCGTTTTTGGGCATGGCTCTTAAGGAACAGGGGGATTACGAACAAGCGTTCAACCGCCTGGCATGCGCAGTCAGCCTCGATCGCAACCATGTCCCTGCCTTAATAGATCAGGGCATTGCCCTGCTGAGGACTGGCCGCCTTTCCCCCGCATTTGTACAAATCCAGGA
>JAIQEZ010000113.1 GCA_020073545.1 Terriglobia bacterium
GATTTGGCCACCCTACCCCCTCAGGAACTCGACGCCTGCGTCCAACGCTACAACAACACTCCTCGCAAGTGCCTGCGCTTCTTGACCCCCAATGAGGCCTTCGCTTATGCTTGCCCCAGTGTTGCACTTCAAACGTGAATCCACCTTCCCGCTTTCGCGGGAATGACTCGATTCGTAGGGGCGATTCTACATCGCCAGGCGCTAGTCCCGAGTGGCTTGAGGCGAGACTAGAAGAGGACGAGCACCGCGCGCGCGGCGAGGCTGATGACAATCGCCAGCGCTAGCAGCGCGGCAGAGGCCGCGAGCGTTAGCCGCCAGCCAAGTTCGCGCAGCATCGAAGCCAGCGTGGCCATGCAGGGCAGGTAGAAGGTGACGAAGAGGGTGAAGATGAGAATTTGCGCCGCGGTCATCACGCCCAGCACGTGGGTGGTGCCGAGCGCCTGCATCAGCATCAGCAGCGAGAGCTCCTTGCGCAGCACGCCGAAAATCAGCGTCAAGCCGACCGGGCGCGGCAATCCCAAGAGCGCCGTGAGCGGCGAGAGCGCAGTGTTGATCCCGTGTTGCCAGCCGTAGAAATCCACTAGGCTGAGCACGACGCTGCCCACCACCAGCAGCGGAAACGCCACCACCACAAACTCGCGCAGCCGCCACCAGGTTTTGAGCGCCACCACGCGCGGCGCGGGCACGCGATAAGCGGGGACTTCCATCAGCATGCCCGGTGAGATTTCCGGCCAGATGCGCGCCAGCAGATGCCCCGCCACGGCGACGACGAAGAGGTTCAGGGCGTAGATGCCGAGGGCGTAATTTGCCCCCAAGTAGAAGCCCACCAGCGCGAAGATCACCGTCATGCGCGCCGAGCAGGGCACCAGCACTGCCAGAAACGCCGCGATGAAGCGGTCCCGCCGCGAGGCGAGGATGCGCGTGGCCATCACCGCCGGAACGCTGCAGCCGTAGCCGACCAGCACGGGTAGGGTGGCCGTGCCGTGCAGTCCCAGCCGGTGCATCGCGGCGTCCATCAGGTAACCGACGCGGGAGAGATAGCCGATGTCCTCGAGAATCGCCAGGCCCACCAGGAACGGCACGAGGTAGGGCAGCACGATCGCCACCGCGCCGGCCGTCCCCAGCACTGCTCCTTTCACGCTTGCGAAGAGCGCGCCCTGCGGATTCATGTGTTGCGCGAGCAGCGCGACTAGCGCGTCGAAAACCGCCAGGATGCGGGCCTCGCCGAGCTTCCCCACGTCGAAAACCAGCCGGAAGAAACCCAGGAAGACGACGAGCAGGACGGCGTAGCCCCAGACGGGGTGCATCACCAGGCGATCCAACTGCTCGCGCCAGTCGGCACGGGGCCGCGCCACGCGCGCCACGCGCTCGAAGAGCGTGAGGCAAGCCGCATGCCGCGCCGCGGAGATAGCCGCATCCGCGGGCTGTCCCGTGCGCAGCGCGATCTCTGCTTGCGCCCATTCCACCGCCGGCGCTGCCGTGGGCTCCTCGCGCCGGATCTGTCGGGGATCGCTCTGCATCCACTGCAGGGCCTTAAAGCGCGCGGGAGGGAATACCGGCGCCGGAGCGACCGCGGCCTCCGCCACCGCGATGCTCGCTGTCGATGAGGCAGCAAGGGCCGCGGCTTTGGCCATTTCGGGGGAAGCGTTGGAGGAAGAGATCGAGGTAATCTTCTCAGCCAGTTGCTCGACCACCACTTCCGCGTCCGGGGCGTAAACAAAAGCGCGGGAACGGTTGCGCCCTGCGGCGCCCACCGCCTGCGCCGTGCGGAAGGTCTCAATGATGCCGCGTCCCCGCGCCGCGATCGCCTCCACCACCGGCACGCCCAGGGTGATCCCCAAGGCACGCGAATCGATCGTCATGCCCTTGCGTGCGGCTTCGTCCATCATATTCAAGCAGACGACCAGCGGTGCTTCCAGGTCCAGCAACTCGAGTGTCAGCTCCAGGCTGCGCGCCAATTGCGACGCGTCCACGACGTTGACGATTACGTCCCAGCCAGCCGCCAGCAGAAACTCTCGGCTGGTGGCTTCCATCGGCGAGGTCGGTGTGAGCGAATAAAGGCCCGGCAGGTCCGCGAGCTCCAGCACGGCCCCACCTACTCGCGCCTGCCCGTGCGTGTACTCCACCGTAGTGCCCGCAAAGTTTGAGGTGAGCGAGCGGTAACCCGCCACGGCATTGAACACGGTACTTTTGCCGGAGTTGGGTTGGCCGACCAGGGCGATCTTCACGGCAGGACTTCGACGCGAATCTTTTCCGCAAGTTGCTTGCCGACTGCTACATGGGCGCCGCGGTTGTCGATCACCAGGGGACCGCCAAAGGGCGCCCGGCGCAGCACGCGGACGCGATCGCCCGGATGGATGCCCATTTGGTTGAAAGAGCGACGCACTTCCCAACCGCCAGTGATCAAAAGGATCCTAAGTTTGGCGTGGTCGCCGGCTTCGTAGAGGTTGATGGGTGAGTCAAAGTTCGCGGTATCTCGCATATCAAGTGCTATTAGCGCAAGGGGGGTTCCAGACAATAGGCGAATTCACTTGAAGATCCCCCCTTCCGAAAGTAGCTAATTGCAAACGATTTGCATGTAACTTAAGTCACAGGGGCTCCTTCGTAGGGTCATTTTGCCCGAACCGGGGCTGTGGGATTTCACTCCACGTTCCCTGGGGACGTGTCCCTAACCGGAACCCATCAGCCGTGCCAGAATGAACGCATCGTAGGAGGGGCGCCGCCTCACGGCTTCATCCCCCGGCCCAGTATTCCCAAAAGCGAAATCCGGCCACGGCGAGGGCAATAAGCAAGCACATGACGGCGCCAGTTACAGCCGCTTGATACAAGAAGCTCCTTGGGAAGAACCCCTTGTGCTCCTCGCGAAGTCTGCTCCACCCTCCCCAATAAGACCGGTGGGGAATCCTGCGATCCGGTGGTAGTTGTTGATTCACCTTAAACACCATGACGTGATACAGGGCGAACGTTGGGAGGGAAAACGTCGCGAAAGCTACAAGCAGCGCCGTCTCGTACCGGTTCATGCGACTGAAACCTCCAGTGAGTTTCGTCTTGCAAGATCCTTGATGTTGCACCCGCCGTGGCAATCCGAAATCCAAGACCGGAATGTCCGCAGCGGTTCACTGCCTACTCCCCACTGCCAACCGCCTGGCGCTTTCTGCCCACTGCCTTCTGCTTACTGCCTCCTGTTCTTTCAGAACGGCCACTTCCAGTTGCGAATCTCCGGCATGTCCTCGCCCACGCGCGTGATGTACTGTTTGTGCTCGATCAGCTTGACGCGCAGGCGCTGTTTGGCGAGTGCCGCCACGTTTCTCAGGCGCGGCACGCGGTCGATCACATCGCCCGCCAGGTGAAAGCGGTCGAGCTCATTCAGCACGGTCATATCGAACGGCGTGGTCGTGGTGCCTTCTTCCTTGTAGCCGCGCACATGCAGGTTAGGGTGATTTGCCCGCCGGTAGGTCAGCCGGTGGATGAGCCATGGGTAACCGTGGAACGCGAAGACAATGGGCCTGTCGGTCGTGAAGAGCGAATCGAAGTCGCGGTCGGAGAGCCCGTGCGGGTGTTCGCTGGCCGGCTGCAGGGTCATGAGGTCGACGACGTTGATGACGCGAATCTTCAGGTCCGGAAGGTTCTCGCGCAGCAGGGCCACGGCCGCGAGGGTCTCGAGCGTGGGGACGTCGCCCGCGCAGGCCATCACCACGTCCGGCTCCGAGCCTTCGTCGTTCGACGCCCAGTCCCAGATGCCGATGCCCGCCGTGCAGTGGGCGATGGCAGCGTCCAAGGAAAGCCACTGCAGCGCCGGCTGCTTGCCCGCCACGATCACGTTCACGTAGTGGCGGCTGCGCAGGCAGTGGTCGGTGACGGAGAGCAACGAGTTTGCGTCGGGCGGGAGGTAAACGCGCACGATATCCGCCTTCTTGTTCACCACGTGGTCGATGAACCCCGGGTCCTGGTGGCTAAAGCCGTTGTGGTCCTGCCGCCAGACGTGCGACGTGAGAAGGTAATTTAGCGAGGCGATGGGCCGTCGCCAGGGAATGTGCCGGGTCACCTTCAGCCACTTGGCGTGCTGGTTGAACATGGAATCGATGATGTGGATGAACGCTTCGTAGCAGGAGAACATCCCGTGCCGCCCGGTAAGCAGGTAGCCTTCCAGCCAGCCCTGGCACAGGTGCTCGCTCAGCACTTCCATAACCCGGCCATCGGGTGAGATGTGGTCGTCGGTGGGCAGGATTTCAGCCGTCGATACGCGGTTGGTGACTTCAAACAAGGCATCCAGACGATTGGAGGCAGTCTCATCCGGGCCCACGATGCGGAAATTGCGGCTTTCCGAGTTCAGCTTCATCACATCGCGCAGAAATCGCCCCATGACGCGTGTCGCCTCGGCTTCCACGGTGCCGGGTTTAGGAACTTCCACGGCGTAGTCCCGGAAGTCCGGCATCGCGAGGTCGCGCAGTAGCAGGCCGCCGTTGGCGTGGGGATTGGCGCCCATGCGCCGCGCGCCCTGCGGCGCAAGGTCGGCCAGCTCGGGAAGCAGCTTGCCGCTCTGGTCGAAGAGTTCTTCGGGTTTGTAGCTCTTCATCCACTCTTCGAGCATCTTCAGCCGTTTGGGGTGCGTGGCCAGATCCGCGAGCGGCACCTGGTGCGAGCGGAAGGAACCCTCCACCGGCTTGCCGTCCACGGTCTTCGGCCCGGTCCAGCCCTTGGGAGTGCGCAGGACGATCATCGGCCAGCGCGGCCGCGTGCGGAAGCCGTTCGCACGCGCGTTCTGTTGGATGGCGTTGATCTCCGCCAACACGGCTTCGAGTGTTCCGGCCATGAGCTCGTGCATCTTCTCGGGCTCATGGCCTTCCACGAAGAACGGGTTGTATCCGTAGCCGCGGAAAAGGTCGGCGAGTTCCTCGTTGCTGATCCGGGCGAGCACCGTGGGATTGGAAATCTTGTAGCCGTTCAGGTGCAGAATAGGCAGGACGGCGCCGTCGCGCGCCGGGTTCAAGAATTTGTTGGAATGCCAACTGGCCGCCAGTGGACCCGTTTCCGCCTCCCCGTCACCCACCACGCAGGCGACGATCAGATCCGGGTTATCGAACACCGCCCCATAGGCGTGCGCGAGCGCGTAACCGAGTTCTCCGCCTTCGTGAATCGAGCCGGGGGTTTCGGGCGCTACGTGACTCGGAATGCCGCCGGGAAAGGAGAACTGCTTGACCAGCCTCTTCATGCCCGCCGCGCTCTGCGGCACGTTAGGGTAGACTTCGCTGTAGGTTCCTTCCAGGTAGGTGTTCGCCACCAAGCCCGGCCCGCCGTGCCCGGGGCCGGTAATGTAAATCATGTTCAAGTTGTGCTTGCGGATCAGTCGGTTCAGGTGCACGTAGATGAAGTTCAGACCCGGCGTCGTCCCCCAATGACCCAAGAGGCGCGGCTTGACGTGCTCGAGCCGGAGCGGTTCCTTGAGCAAGGGATTGTCCATCAAGTAGATCTGCCCCACCGAAAGGTAATTGGCCGCCCGCCAGTAGGCGTTCATCTTGCGGACTTCTTCCGCGGACAGGATGTTCGTGGGAACGTTCTCAGCCGTGGAAGGCTCTGAAGACGCCGTCATGACGATCCTCCTTCGTGTGTGGCGCGCCCGCAACCCACGCCTACAACCCTTCTATCTTAGCAGGGGATGAAGGCAAGGGACATTACGGGTCCTATGATTCTGTTGAAGGACTTGCTGGGGCCGTCATTCCAAGGAGTCTGCCGACGGCGGAGGGCGGGGAATCTCGCAAGCCGCTGAGGCATGGAAGCAGATCGTTGTAGAGCCGAACGGCGTTCGGCCCGCTCGCGGCTGCCGCAGACACCTGCTCTGCGGCATCTGCGAGCCCCGTGGCCTTGACTCGAAGGTGGAACGGCGATCTAATCGAGCAACCCCTGCCGCCAGCCGTCGGCAAGGGGGTGCACAGCCTCCTAAACCCGCCGCGCAAGGGGCGCTCAATCGTGAGCCGAGGATCATGTGTACCGGGCGGCCCGCCTAAGATTCTGAAGGCGAATTGCCGCATGCATTGCAAGTCGTTACACGTCAGGCGGTTACGGCCGCGTCGCGGCATCGGCGCTTTCTCCTTATGCCGACCGGGAAGGGCTTTATGCACGTCGGCCTGAACAAGAGTTAGCCAGCGCAAGAGCATGAGAGGTGCTAGTTGGGCAAGCGCCTTGCTAAGCCGCAGCCTCTTGCGGAGATCGATCTGCGACGTGGAGAGCCGGATCGGAGCCTGGTTCTCATTCCAGTTCGCCTAATGACCAGAGCAGGTGTGACGCGTGGTGGTTGGTCGGTCAAGGACATCCTGGGTCACCTCGTCGAGTGGCAGCATATGAACCTCGAATGGTATCCGGCAGGCCAACGCGGCGAGACGCCGGCGCTGCCTGCACCCGCGTATACGTGGCGGGATCTCCCTCGCTTGAACGCGATGATCTACCGGAAACACCACGGCCGACCCCTGCAGGCTGTACTTGAGGACTATAAGGCCTATCACGCTAGCATCCTCGCCCTGATCCAGAGCCTCTCCGAACCGGACTTGGTGACCCTGGGGTGCTTCTCGTGAGCGGGACCATCGTGGACGCTCAGTGAATACTTGCGGGCGAGTACAGCAGCTCACTATCTCTGCGCAAGCACTCGGATCCGCCGCTGGTGGCGGTCACTGGGGAAGCGCAACCTTCCGCGTTCTGAGTAGCACAGCTCTGCAACGCTGCGGGGCACGACTTGGCGTTGCCTAACCAGCGCATGAAGCTGCCGGCACGCGCACCCTCGGTGCGCATGGAGAATGACGAGTAATTCGTTGTGGCTTGCGGCGTCAGTTTCGCGCATCGCAGCTTGTGGGCGAGGCCGTTGGGCGGACAAGAAGGAAAGGAGTCGCAATATGAGCCGAGATATTTGGCAGAGCCTGTACCTGGTCATTTCCGGCGCCATCTTCTTGCTCGTCGCCGTGTTTCATCTTCTTCGGCTTATATATCACTGGCCAATTGTGGTTGGGACGAGGGTTATCCCCCATTCGCTGTCGTACGTTGGTTTTCCGGTTTCAATCGGGTACAGCGTCTGGGCCGCTTGGCTCCTCCGTCGGAAGTGAAGATTCCGGAATACTGGAATTGACACGCGCCTGGAACCTCGATCTGGAGTCTTGGCCACCGGCAGCAACCCTCGAATGTGCTGCCTAACAATGCGGTGCAGTGAACGTGCGCTGCGGCCGGTGGCCGACGTCGTCAGGCGTTGTCGCGCGCGCCGCTGAGCGCGAGTCGTTACCCTCCTCGAGGATCACCGCCGAAAGTGGCTGTTCCCGACAACCATCGGCGGCCTAAGAGCAGTGACAAGTGACGAGTGACGAGCAGGGCGCCGCTACAAGACAAGAAACCAAGTTGTCACACAGAGCCATCAAGCAGTCGCGGGGCGCCGCCAAGGCAAATCCCTGAAACCTGCCGGATTGGCCTCCGATTGGGCAGATCGGTCCTGCCTTATCGCCTCGCGCTCCTAGAAATGCCTCTCCGGCGCACGGCGCCGCTCACGTGGCGGTGAAACAACCTTACCAGAAACCTGACAAGCCTCCGGATAGCTGTCGAGAACAGCCCTTCTCATGAACTAATCCTGAGGAAGATAATCCCGCACTGTTGGCAGAATACGATATCTCCCGGGTTGCCGCGCACTCGGAAGCTATTCTCCGAATTGTTCGCTGCATCTGCCGCCAGCCTGATAATGTCCGAGTGCGCGGTCCGGGCCCAATGCAAGAGTGACAAGGTGGAGCACTAACCGGTTTGCCGAACCATTCGGGAGTTGGCACTGACACAGCAATCATCCCTCCGATTCCAGCGCCGGGGGGAACGCTGCCGACAAACCTTCCCGACATGGGGGTCTTCGAGCTTTTCAGAGTCTTTCAGTGCGGCTTCGGCGTAAGCCGCGGCTCGGGTGCGGAAGAATTCAAACCCTGGGCGGCTTGCCTCAGATCGGCCGTCCTGCCGACATCTCGCCAATAATATTCATCGGCCCGAAAAGCGAGGATTCTTTCTCCCTGGGAAGCGAGGCGCAGATAGGAGGCGATGATAGAGAAAGCACCTTCTTCAGCCATCATCGCAAACATGCGAGGAGAGATAACGTGGATGCCGGAAAAGGCCAGCGCCTGCACCTGCTGTGAAGATCGAACTAATTCGGTTTTCTGACCGCGCCCGGATCGCCGGCCGCAAAGCTGCTGCCGCCCGTCGAAGAGCAGGTATCGAGAGGTTTCTCGGTCTTGCACTGCCAGGGTGGCGAGGGCCTGATTTTCGGAATGAAATTGCGCCATGCGGCGGAGATCAATTGTGCTGATGACATCGACATTGTGCACAATGAACGGCTCTTCAAAACAGTTGGCATCCTCAAGAAAAAAATGGGCGGCCTTTTTCAGGCCACCGCCGGTGTCCAGCAGAACCTCCTCGCGCGAGAGGGCCAGGCGCATGCCGAAGTTGTCGTGGGTTTGCAGATACTCGACAATCATGTCGGCAAAGTGATGCACGTTGATGATCACTTCGCGAATCCCAAAGGCGCGCAAGCGAGAGAGGGCGATCTCCAGGAGCGTGTGGCCTGCGACTTCCACCAGCGCCTTGGGGCGCTGGTCGGTGAGTGGTCGCAAACGCGTGCCGAGGCCGGCGGCCAAAATCATCGCTTTCATCTGCCCAAGTTCTCCAGCTCAAGATGCCGCACCACCACCTCCACCCCGTTCTTGCCGCGCAGACGTTTCGCGAATTGCTCCGCCAGATAGACCGAGCGGTGCCGGCCCCCGGTGCAACCGAACGACACCATCAGGCTCTTGAAGCCGCGGCGCTGATAATTGCTTACGCTGGCATCCACCAGCGACAGGGCGCTGGCGAGAAACTGCTGCACGTTGTCTTGCTGATGGAGATAATCGATCACCGGCGCGTCTTTGCCGGTGAAAGGCTGGAAAGCCTCTTCGCGTCCGGGATTCGGGAGGCTGCGGCAGTCGAAAACGAATCCGCCGCCGTGCCCGGTCTCGTCTTCCGGCAGGCCGCGGTGAAATGAAAAACTGAAAACCCGCACGACCAAACTATCTGCTTCGGCAGTCAGACTCTGCAAATTCTCCGAGGCCACCATGCTTCTGAACGCGTCCATGAGCGTCGGCAGCGCGATGGGCAGCTCGACGTGGTGAAGGAGCCAGCGCAAGTTTTTCAGCGCGTACGGCACGCTCTGCAAAAAATGAACTTTGCGCTCATAGAAGCCGCGAAAGCCATAAGCCCCCAACGCCTGCATGATGCGGACGTATACGTAAGCATAGTAGTGCTGCATGAAGACTTCGCGCTCCAGCTTGATGAAATCGGCAAGCCTTTCGATATAGTGATCGAGCAGTTGCTGGCGCAGCTCGGGTGGCAGGTCGGCCTTGGCATCGTACAAGAGGGAAGCGATATCGTATTGCAGCGCTCCTTTGCGGCCGCCTTGGTAATCCAAGAAGAATGGACGGCCGTCGCGCAACATGACGTTGCGTGATTGGAAGTCACGATAGAGAAAGTAGTCGCGGTCGGCGCTCAACAAGAACCTTGTCAGACGGCCGAAATCGTCTTCGAGCGCTTGCTCGTTGAAAGGAATGCTGGCGAGCCTGAGAAAGTAGTACTTGAAATAATTCAAATCCCAAGCAATGGACTGGCGATCGAAGCTGGCACGCGGATAGCATACTTTGTAATTCAAATTGCGGCCGGCTTCGATCTGAAAACGTGGCAACAGGGCCACAACTTGGCGATAGGCTTCCACCACTGGCGGGGCAATGTTCTCGCCGACACGATTCTTCGAGAGAAACTCAAAAAGGGTCATGTCCCCCAGGTCTTCTTCGAGGTAAGCGCCGTGGCTTAAGTCTTCAGCATAGATTTCCGGCACCGGCAGACCGTGCCGGCGAAAATGCCTGGAAAATTCGAGGAATGCGACGTTCTCTTCGCGTACGCCATACAAAATGGCAATCGCCCTGAGTTTTTCGCTGGCCAGTCGGATGATATTGCGCCCCGAACCGCCGAGCTGGCCCTGGAGCGGCTGCACCCGCACGACCGGTGAATGGAAATGCTGCTCAAAGAGGTTTTTGAGAACGTCCATAAATATGATTTCCAGCGCCTCTGTCTTGACGAATCACCGACCCTGATTGTTTTCTACCATCGCTGTTGAGATTTGCCTGGCGGTGCGTTCCAACGAAATCAGCGAACAGTCAAGAACGTTTCCGCTCTCAGATTGAACCAGCCCGGCCGGATATTTGAAACAGCGGTTCCGCATGGTGAAAAGCTCAACTGCGACGCTGGCCTCGGTGTCGTCGCCCAGCACAACGATACCATTGAACGTGCGGCCAAAAAACCGAAAGGGCGTTGTCAAGCGAACGGGCGAGTTAAAGTCCCGGAATCCCCGCTAATTGCCGGTTGCGGTGGTCAATGGGATCTCGAAACGTATGCCAACACGACGTTGCTTAATCGCTCGAGCCTTTTTGTTGCTTGGGAGTTGGCTGGCGAGACTTCTGCCAGAAGCATCCTTTCCAGAGATGCTTTTTAGCTGACGGCACATCGTCGCCGAGGTATGTTTCGACTGCTCATCTCGACAGTCGGCACGCGGGACACAAGGCGGTCGCGGTTCAGAAATGGCGTTGGGGAAAGGCGCCTGGCACTGCCTCCGTCATTTGGCTTCATTAGCCGCATGCGAGGTACGTGCTGTATAATGAGCAACCGAGATGAGAAGCCCACTAAACGTTGTAGCCGCCGTTGGCCTTGCGCTTGGTGCAGTGTTTGGCCTGGCAGGGACCCTGGTCGCACATCCAAATCTGCGGAACATTTCATGGGGAATCGATAGCCTCGGTCTGGTAATGGCCGCCGCAATTCTGACCTTGAAATTCTACAGAAAGGGAAATGACTTTGTCGCTGCTGGATTTCTGGTTTTTGCCATCGGAGAGGCCGTCATGCTTTCGGGGACGGCGGCGGGTCTGGCCGGAAGTGTCCCTGCATTTGCGGCGGGCACTGCCTTCTGGGCTACTGCGCTTTTGTTAATTAGTATTCCCCGAGAATTCCCCTTTTGGGTTCGTCTCGTGGGTATGGCCAGTTCAATTCTGTTTGCCATTACGGCTACGAGAATCTTTTCGGGTGAACAGTTGTTGCCAACCTCGTCGCCGCTACCGTTCTTCGCATATCCCTTCCTGGTCATGACCTTCATCGGCTGGATCTGGGTCTTGTTGAGGGAGGCCTGACGGGATCAGCCTGCAAGCGTCGTTGCCCCGTACCTGGTTCGACCCGACTTCGGATGACGGCTCCTCGTGCCGATAGGGCCGAACGGCGTTCGGCCCTATCGCGGCTGCCACAGACACCTGCTCTATGGGGTCTGCGAGATCCCGAGGGGATCTGTTTGGTGGGAAGCGGGTCAGTTTCCGATAAAGGCGTTTTTCATTCCCAATCCGGTTTAAGTGGTGGGCTGAACTGTCACCAACATCAATGATTGTTGGTGTTCGTACTCTCGCGCCGTTCCGTGTCCCAGTTACGGCAATACTCATTTTCAAGGCAAAGTCCGCCTGTGCGAAATCCGTTTTCCAGGGCATAATCGACAGGAAGATGGACCAGATTCAGTTAGGGGACCAGATAATCCGCTACGACCGGGAGCAAACCAGGAAGGCCTACTCTGCAATGGTAGGCGGTGATGCCGAGAGGTGCGGGTGCTCCTATTGCCTGAACTTCGCAGCTCAGCGGACGACCGCTTACCCTGAGAACTTCCGCCTACTCCTCGATCAGCTTGGCATCGATCCAGAAAAAGAGGGGGAAGTTTATGAATGCGGTCCCGACGACCCGCTAGGGGTGTACGGCGGATGGTTCTATTTTGTTGGGGAACTCATCGAAGCAGGTGAACGGATAACCGATGCCACTTCTGGTTTTCAATACTTCTTTACAGACGCCAAACGTCTGCCGAGTCCGAAGGTTGACTTCGGCAAGAATGTCTTAGCGATTGAGTTCTTCACGAAATTGCCTTGGGTGATTTCGGAGCAGCCGTAGTGGCCCGCACAGGCTGCGTCGTTGGCGATGCATCCCCATCCCAGCAGTGATTTTCAGATGATCGATAGGGCCGCGAGCGGATTCGGCCTGGAAAGTCGGCTTCCCGGAAATTGACCCGCGACCGTTTGGTCTGGCCCTGGCACCCAAGCCGGTCCGCTTTCAGTAAGGCGTGCACTCAGAGCTAGGTGGGATTTCTCACCACGGACAGTGAAGGGCGGGGTTTCAACCCCGCCGTAACCGGCCATTACTAATAGTTCCCCTCCAGCCTCGGGATCGGGGCTCGGCGTCCAGGCGACTGCCCAGCCGCGACGCTCAGGGTTGCTTGGCTTTCTGTAAGTCTTCCTGAAAGTGGGGATTAATCCACGAGCCCGCTTCTTTGGTCCCGGCGGAAGTGGTGATTTCGTAGTCCACTTCCTTGAATACAACCTTCACCTTGCTCACCTTCTGGGCGTTCGCATCGACGAAGGCGCGCGGATCCTGATTGCCTTCGCGAACCTCCGCCACGTCGCGGAGACGAATCGGTGCTTGGCTCCCGGCGGCCACAACGCTGTTGCCGATTTCCTCCAAATCGCGAGCCTGGCCCGCGGCAACACGATCAAAGATGTCACCGTGTTGTGCCGAGTTGCGGATCTCCGCCGAATCCCCAAACTGGCCCGCGGCCAGAATGAGACATAGCGAATAATCCTTGTCAAGTTTCCCCACGGATATGATTTGGGGGCTGGCGCGCAGGCGATCCACAATCTCCGGAAGGGAGAGTCCATAGGCGAGCATTTTCTGTGGGTCCACAATCACGGAAACTCCGCGCAAGTCGGCTTGCAGATGCCCCGTAAGCTGCATGGGCAGTGTCTGGCCGGGTTCGAGCGATATCGGCGTGCGATTTACGGGTGACGTATCGCTCAGCACTTTTCCGTCCGCGTTGAAGTTGATTGTGTCGGCCTTCCAGTCCGTCACCCGCGCGTCGCTAGAGATGTTTCTGAAGACCAGGTTGAAAACGACCTGCTGGGTCTGACTGTCGATACTACGAGTCACCGACTCCACCTCGACTGGGCATCGGCTGGCCTGCTTCAACTCCTCGATCGTGTAAAAGAGCCGCGGACGGGTTTCCCAAGGATGCCCCTGGTAAATGTACGTGACCCTCGCACCCAACAGCACGACGAACACCACCCCAATCAGGAGGCCGGGCAGGCGCAGTGCCAGGTGCTTGCGTGTTGCGGCACACCACGCCACGCCGCCTGCGGCGGCCACCCAATACGCCGGCCACGCGACATGGTCTGAGAAGCGGGTGAGGTCGAAAAGCGGTCCCAGGGCAATTGGCGCGAGCATGATGGCCGCGAGCCCCGCCCAGAATCTCCAGCCTCGCGCCCAGCGTGACGTTGAGGTTGCCTTGGGCGCCGGTTCAGGCAAGGGCTCGGAAACTGCGACGGGCTCGGCGCGCGGCGGGAGCGGAGCAGGTGCGGTCACCGCAGGGGGGGCAACCGGTTTCGCGGGCCGCCGGATTTCCTCTTCCGCTCGCTCGATCTCGCGAATCAAATCCCGGGCGTTAGCCGGCCGCAATCCCCGGTCTTTTTCCAAGCACCGCATTACCAGGTTCGCGAGCGCGTCGGGGATGGCCAAATCCGGCCGCGCAGAGCGGATCGGTCGAGGCGGTTCCTGGACACGCGCCAGCAGCCAGCCGGCCGCGGAGTCCGCTTGGAAGGGCAGTTCACGGGTGAGCATCTGATACATGACGAGGCCGAGTGAATAAAGGTCGGAGCGGCCGTCCAGCTCCTCGCTCCGCTTCCCCATGGCCTGTTCGGGCGAGAGATATTGCGGCGTGCCGACGATGACCCCCGTCGCGGTCCGGAAGCCGTCACCTAGTCGGGCTTCTTTGAGTTTGGCGATGCCGAAATCCAGCACCTTGGCCTTTTCACCCTCGGCGGTGTCCACCAGCACAATGTTCTCAGGCTTGACATCGCGATGCACCATGCCCAGCAGGTGTGCAGCCTCCAGACCAGCCGCGGCCTGCTTGGCGATCGAGCAGACACGCAGCGGCGCGAGCGGGCCCTCCTGCTGGATCACTTGCCGCAGGCTCCGCCCTTCCACGAATTCCATGACGATAAAGGGGCGGCCGTCTTCCGACTCGTCAATGTCGTCCACGCGCACCACGTTCGGATGCTGCAGCTTGCTCATGAGGACGGCTTCGCGCTCGAAGCGCTTGACGAAATCCGGGTCGGCAGCCAAATCCCCGCTCATCACCTTGAGGGCGCGTAACTGGTCGAACTTCGTGTGCAGGGCTTTGTAGACGGCGCCCATTCCCCCCTGGCCGACCTTGCTGAGAATGCGGTACTTCCCCCGGATGACGGTGCCTTCTGACCAGCCCTCGGCTTCGGCGAGGGGCGTGGCGTCGCGCGGGCAGACGGCGAAATGGTTGGGATAAATCGAGTGGCAGGTGGGACAAGTCTTCATCGGTCACATTAAGAAGCAGCAACGCGCGTAGAGTAACCTAAGGCGGGCGTTGGCCGCAACCAAAACGAACTTCTCCGTGACCTCCGTGCCTCTCAAGCCTGAACACAGAGGGCACGGAGCACCCGAGCGACCTCTGGGTTGAGGCTTTCCTGGCTACGGAGGACACGGAGGAACTACCGACTGGCGGAAAAATCTTCGCGCGCAGCGAGGAAACCCAGCTTTTGGTAGTACAAGTGGGAGCAGTCGGGGCAGGCTGTCCACAGGTCCGTCGTGTGAGCGCCGGTACTCCCACACCCGGCTACTTCCTTCGCGGGTAGCGGGCTTCCACCATAGTGTGCATCCCGCCGCGCATCGTGAACTCGCCCTTGACCACCGCCCACTTTGGCTTACAGGCGTGCGCCACGTCTTCCAGAATCCGATTGACGGCGTTCTCGTAAAAGATACCGAGGTTGCGATAGGCGAGGATGTAGTACTTCAGCGACTTCAGTTCCAGGCAGAGTTTGTCGGGAAGATAATGAATGGTGATGGTGCCGAAATCCGGCAAGCCGGTGCGCGGGCAGATGGAGGTGTATTCGGGGATCGTGATAGTGATCTCGTAGCCCCGGTACTGGTTCGGCCAGGTTTCGATGGCGGGGAGTTCAGCGTGGACACCTCCGCGGGCGTGTTCAGGAGTGTAGGCGGGTTTCTTCGGCATCGTCTCCTCCAGTTTCCTCTAGCATAATCGAAAACCTTCCACTTCGGGGCGAGCTTTCTGCGGGCGATAGAGCAGCCGATCCCAGCCCGAAACCTGCTTCGTGGGTAGTCCAAACATCCCTCTTTCTTTGCGGCAGGGCAGGAACCCGCGTCGTGCGAAAAGCCCTTGACCGAAGAACAGCCAATGCGTCTACAATGTGTCAAACTGAGGTTTGTTCTTGATGTAAGTCTTTTAGTATCAATCAGGATAAATTTATCTTGACAATCTATGACTCAGGTTTTATTCTATTTTAAGACTAATAAGTTGCGCCAAGTATGCGAAGGGCTGTATAGGGAGCTGTAAGTAGTCGGCGCGCGCTCGTTCAAGCGAGGAGGGAGTCAGTGTTATGGGCAAGATCATAGGGATCGACCTGGGTACGACCAACTCGGTGGTGGCGGTCATGGAGGGCGGCGAGCCCAACGTCATTGTGAACCCCGAAGGTGGACGCACAACGCCGTCGGTGGTGGCCTTTACCAAGTCGGGAGAACGACTGGTGGGGCAAGTGGCCAAGCGACAGGCGATCGCCAACCCCGAAAACACGGTGTATTCCATTAAGCGGTTCATGGGGCGCCGTTTCAATGAAGTTCAGAGCGAGATCAAAACCGTCCCCTTCAAGGTGACGGCGGGTCCCAACGGCGACGTGCGCGTGACGGCGCTTGGCAAGGAGTATTCGCCTCCGGAAATCTCCGCCATGATCCTGCAAAAGATGAGGGATGCGGCGGAGCAGTACCTGGGCGAAAAGGTGACGCAGGCGGTGATCACCGTGCCCGCTTACTTCAACGACGCGCAGCGGCAGGCGACCAAGGACGCTGGCAAGGTCGCGGGTCTGGAAGTCCTGCGCATTGTGAACGAGCCGACGGCGGCGGCGCTCGCTTACGGGCTCGACAAGAAGAAAGACGAAACCATCGCCGTCTACGACTTCGGCGGCGGCACGTTTGATATTTCCATCCTGGAAGTGGGCGAAGGGGTGGTGGAGGTGAAGTCCACCAACGGCGATACGCACTTGGGCGGCGACGACATCGACAAGCGGGTCATGGACTGGATCGTCGAGGAGTTTCGCAAAGATCAGGGCATTGACCTCGCGAAGGATCGCATGGCCTTGCAGCGCCTGAAGGAAGCTGCCGAGAAGGCCAAGATGGAACTCTCCACGGTGCTGGAGACCGAGATCAACCTGCCCTTCATTACGGCGGACGCCTCCGGCCCCAAGCACCTGGCCATGAAACTGACCCGTGCCCGCTTCGAGCAGATGTGTGAAGACATTTTCCAGCGCTCGGTCGGCCCGGTGAAGCAGGCGCTGCAGGATGCCAGCCTGACTCCCGACAAGATCAACGAAGTCGTGCTGGTGGGCGGGTCCACGCGCATTCCACGTGTGCAACTGATCGTCAAGGACCTCTTCGGGGGCAAGGAACCTCACAAGGGCGTCAACCCGGATGAGGTCGTGGCGGTGGGCGCGGCCATTCAGGCGGGCGTGCTGGGCGGCGAGGTGAAGGACCTGCTGCTCCTCGACGTGACCCCGCTGACTTTGGGTGTGGAAACCCTGGGTGGCGTGATGACCGCGCTCATCCAGCGCAACACGACTATTCCCACGCGCAAGGCCGA
Source organism: Terriglobia bacterium (assembly GCA_020073545.1). Classification (GTDB taxonomy): domain Bacteria; phylum Acidobacteriota; class Terriglobia; order UBA7540; family UBA7540; genus Bog-366. The sequence continues at coordinate 16,784 of JAIQEZ010000113.1, forward strand.
GGTCTTTTCGACCGCCGCGGAGAATCAGACTTCCGTGGAAATCCACGTCCTGCAGGGCGAGCGGCCGATGGCCAAGGACAACCGCACGCTGGGTAAGTTCCATCTGGTGGGAATTCCGCCTGCCCCGCGCGGCGTCCCGCAGATTGAGGTGACGTTCGACATCGACGCCAACGGCATCCTGAACGTCTCGGCCAAGGACCTGGGCACGGGCCGGGAGCAGAAGATCACCATCACTTCTTCCAGCGGTCTCAACAAGGAAGAGGTGGAGCGCATGACCAAAGAGGGCGAGCTCCACGCAGAGGAGGACAAACGGCGCAAAGAGGAAGTCGAGGTCAAGAACAAAGCCGATTCGATGGTGTACTCTGTCGAGAAGCTGCTCAAGGAGAACCGCGAGAAGATCTCGGAGTCGGATGCGAAGAACATTGAAGCCGCCCTGGAAGAGGCGAAGAAGGCCATCCAGGAGGGGGATGTGAGTAAGATCAACTCCACCGTCGAGAAGCTGACGACGGCTTCCCATAAACTTGCCGAGGCCATGTACAAGCAAGCGGCCCCGTCGCCGTCGGCTGCGGGGGCCGGCGCGGCGGGCGCCCAGCAGGGACCCACCGACGGTGGCGCTAAGGACAAGGCTAAAGGTGAGGGAGAGGTGATCGACGCGGAGGTTGTGGACTCCGACGACAAGAAGAAGAACTGAGAGTCAAAAGTCGACAGTCGATAGTTGACCGTCGAGAGGAGAAAGAAAAGAACAAGCTGAAAAGGCCGACAGGCCAGGGCCTCAACGCCCAGAGCAGTTAACGGAGCGCACAGTTCTTACTGTTAGCTGTGAACTGTCGACTGTGGACTGAACTATGCAACATCGAGCCCAAGTGCCCGTCCAATGCCCCGCTTGCAGTTGGCGGCACTTTCTGGAAATTGAAGTCGAGGACTGGGATTCGGCGCCGGGGGCCGAGCTCCGCAAGCACCTGGAGGCCTGGGTCGCTTCGCGTTGCCCCGATCACTTGGGGCCGATTATGGAGATGAGCAAGAACTAGCAGAACAGAAGACAGGAGTCAGAAGCTAGAAGTCAGAAGTCGGAAGCCAGGAATCAAAGGCCGGGGGCTTGCCAGGCTATAGGAGCAGGCCAACGTCCAGAGCAAAGCACGCGCGCGGCCTTCTGACTCCTAACTTCTGACTTCTGATCTCCCAGGTTTTCACCATGCCTGTCGGTACACAAAAAGACTACTACGCCATTCTGGGCGTCAGCCGCGACGCCAAGCC
>JAIQEZ010000235.1 GCA_020073545.1 Terriglobia bacterium
TGATCCGCCCAGAAATGAGTTGCCGACGTCCCTGAGCGCCTGACCTGCCGCAATCACCTAGTCCAAAGTGATAGGGGCACGGTCACGGGCTGACTTGACGGCCGCGTATGCGCTTGGCACGATTGAATTTACCAGGTATGGAAAAGATTGTTCTCCCTCGAGGCGAGTGGCTCTACGATCCGTCGAGTCCGCTCGGAAGGCCCGGTGGCTTCGGTGCCGTTTTTGAAGGCGTGTCAACGTCGTACGGGCAAGTCGCTGTAAAGCGGCTGCACATCACGTCTAACGACGCTGCCCACCGAGAGATGAGAATAGCGACAGATCTTGCGTCGAGGACGTTGACTCACGTAATCCCGGTACTCGATGCCGGTGAAGATGCCGATACGGGGCAGTACTTCGTGGTCATGCCACGAGCGGAACGTAGCCTGCAAAGCGACATTCAGGCAGGAAGGTTCAGCGATGTTGAGGCTGCACGGGTGACGCTGAACATCGCCGACGGTTTGCTCGAAGTAAATGACCTCGTTCATCGCGATCTCAAGCCGCCAAATATCTTGCTGCACGAAGGCGCGTGGAAGGTGGCAGATTTTGGTATCGCACGGTTCGTCGAGGACGCCACCTCGCTACGAACGCTGAAGGACTGCCTCTCTCCCCCCTATGCAGCACCCGAGCAGTTCCAGTTCATTCACGCCACTTCGGCAACAGATGTTTATGCGCTTGGGTGTATCGGCTATGCGCTCCTGACTGGCCGACCGCCATTTCCCGGACCAACCAATCCGGATTACTTCGACCAGCACTTACACGCGGACCCGCCCGCGCTGCCAAATGCCGTTGCGCCCCGGCTACAAACGCTGCTCAGCATGATGCTCCGGAAGCCGCCGAGCTCGCGGCCGAGTCTGTCTCGCGTCAAAGCGATTCTCTCCGAAGTCGTTCAGAGTGCGTCCGGAGCGGGTTCGAATTCGGTCGGAATACTTGCTCAGGTCGGTTCCGACATCGCGCGCCAGCAAGCGCGAATTGAGCAGCAACTGCAGCAAGCACAATCAGAAGAGGCGACTCGGGATCAGCTTGCTGACACAGGTCGGAAGATTCTGCGAGACATCTTGGAGCGGCTCTTCAATCGGGTCTTGAACGAAGCGCCGAATGCTCGAAGAGACCGATTGGCCGTAACTTTGGGCCGAGGCCGACTCGAAGCTTCACTTGCTGGAGTCGGTGGCCACCGTCGGCAGTCCGCTGCGCCTGCGGGTCTGTGTCGTGAATCGAAATGGGATGGGTGCGGCTACTTTAGAACGACGGCCAAGTACTCATAGATTCAGCCGGTTAGCGCCAATCGGCCTGTCTTTGGCTGTCGCTTAAGCCGGGGATATCGAAATAACCCCTGTTTTTGAATCAGTGGTGGCGCTTGGACTCTGCCAGTTCGGCTTGGTGTCGCAGGATGGTTTTGGAAAGTTTGTCGAGGCGGTTGAGCAGGGTTTTCAACTTGCGATATTGCTGTGCCGCGGCCCTGTACAGCGGAGCCGCTTCCGGTGAGAGCTTGACATTGACCGTTTTGCCGTTCGCCTTGTAGGTAAGTTCGAAGTACGGGCCATGGCGCTTGGTGGGGTCGGAGGCACAGGCGCACTGGGCTTTGCCGCACTTCATCATTCGCTTCAGAACCGTACCTTTGCAGAAATACTCGATCTGCTCCAGGCCTCGTCTGAGTTCCAGGAAGCGTTGCGTGTGGCGCTCCAGGGAGGCATTCCGTGCAACGGGACGGATTCCGCTTTTCGAAACAGAAACACGTGACATTTGTCTTACGGTTATATTACCGTAAGAGAATGGCGACTGCAACCTGTTTCCCTGCCGATACGAGACCGGCGTTTGTTGAGTTCTCGCTGCTGGAGTCCTGGCTGGCATCCTCCAGCGCCCTCCAACTCCCTCTCCACCAGATCGAGTCCCAGCAGCAGGCCAAAGGCCGCGAGGTCCAACGCCTTCTGCTCCAAGCCCATTTGCAGCATCGCGGGAACGGAGATTTGGGGCCTGCTTTGCAACTGGAACAGGCAGACGGCGCGGCGCTCTACTCTCACCGCCGTCTGAGCACCCGATCCCTTACCACCGTCTTTGGAACCGTGGAACTCGTCCGTATGGGCTACTCCCGGCCCAGCGCGCCGAGCATCTTTCCACTCGACAAGGCGCTGGCCTTGCCCGCACGGTCGTTCTCCTACGAACTCCAGCGGCGCCTGGTCAAGGCCGCCGTGCAGAACCCGTTTCTGGAATCGGTTCAAACCATTGCCGAGTTGACCGGCGTTTCCGTCTCCAAACGCAGTCTGGAAGAGATCCTTCCAGATACGGCTCGGGACTTTGACGCTTTCTACCAACAGCGCTCGGTCGCCACTGCCGCCGGCTCGATCCTGGTGGCGGCGGTCGACGGTAAGGGTATTCCCATGGTCAAGCCTTGCCTCCCACAACCCAGAGCACGGCTGACCAAAGGGCAGAAGGCCAATAAGAAACGAATGGCCACGGTCGCTACCGTCTTCACCCGCGCCCCTTGGGTGCGGACCCCACAACAAGTCATCGAAAGCCTGTTCCCCACTTCCCGCCCGGCATCGGGTGATGCGCCTCCTCCCCCGCGTCCGGAGAACAAACGAGTATGGGCGAGTTTGCTCAAGGGCAAGACCGCCGTTATCGAGGAGGTAGCTGAAGAGATGGACCGCCGCGACCCCTCGCGATCGACGACGCGCCTGGCCTTGACTGATGGTGAGCGTGCTCTCCAGATTCGAGTGGACCAAAAACTCAAGGTCACCTTGATCCTGGATCTGATGCACGTGCTGGAGAAACTCTGGAAGGCCGCCTATGTCTTCCATCCAGAGGGAAGCCTGGAAGCCGATCTTTGGGTCCTCGACCGAACTCTGCGAATTTTATTCGGCGACGTCGGCCAAGTCGTCAAAGGCATCCGTCAGTGCATCACCAAACGCAGCCTGTCCGGCCCTAAACGCAAAACGCTCAACGCGGTCGCCAACTATCTCTATCGCAACCGCTCGCGAATGCGCTATAACCAATACCTCGCCAACGGCTGGCCGATTGCCAGTGGCCCGGTCGAAGGTGCCTGCAAAAACCTGATTAAAGATCGCATGGAACGGTCCGGCATGCGCTGGACCGAGCAAATGGCGGAGGCCATTGTCCAACTCCGGGCCATCTATCTCTCAGGAGATTTCGATCACTACTGGCAATTCCACATCGATCAGGACCAGCGTCGCCTATATCCCGCCTGGACCGTCGTTCCAAAGTAGCCACACCCAA
>JAIQEZ010000256.1 GCA_020073545.1 Terriglobia bacterium
GATGAATTCGTCTTTCGCCATAATCGGCGCAAGCAACCTATGGCGGCGTTCCAAACCCTGCTGGGACTCGGGACCAAGCACAAGTCCACGACCTATAAGGAGATGCGAACCAGGCGGACCGTTCCAAGCCGCCCAGCCAAGACTGACCCCAACATATTGGGGCTTGCTGAAACAACCGGATAAGCATGAGAGCGCTACCTTGACACGGCAATTGCCCCCATCTTGCTAAGCTTTTCGACTGCAACGGATTTGCCCGCTTTTTCAATAAGTTACCTCTGCCCGGCTCTTCGTTGGTCTTTGCTCGCTTTTGTCGGTTCTTTACCGTTACTAGACACTAATCGGCCCCTGGCCCGTTCTCAGCAATGATGCTCCTAAGCACATGGCCGTGCGTGGTCCTAAGCCGAAGTCACTGACGGGATTTGACCCCGTGTTACCGCCGTGAAAGTCCTGAAACTGGATAAACACAAGAATAGACAGTGCACGACTTCCATAACACAATCATGGGTTTGGCGGGCCTTTCTGCCCCTCGCTCACTGTGAGCAATGGACGCCAGCAGACAGCAATCCCGCGTCCTTAGTCACCGCTTCGTCACCGCGCCTCCTCGGGCGCCCCTCCGCTGATATGGCGGCCACGATCAACGCCTTCGCTGCCTGCGTATGCGTGTCTATGGTCGGAATGCCATTGACGCTTGGTCAGTAGTTCAGCTTCTACCATAGCTCGTATGGTGTGCGCCGCACCCTATTCCGAAGCCGGGATGACAGTGATCTTCGGTCACTGGGATAACCTATACCATAGCTCGCAGAACCCGTGGCGAGGGGGGAACAAGCATAATCATTGACAGCGGGCCAAGGGTGCGGGAACAGGCGCGCCGGATTGACATGTCGCGGCGGTCAGTCCTATGAGGCGCGGCCCGCCGGGCGCGTGCTAAGGAGGGTCTGGCCTCCACTTGACCGGTTGTCAATGGGTGTACTGGCGGGGGTGTTCGCACGCATTGTTTGTCCGGTCATCTCGAACTCGCGCCGATTCTGATGAGAAATATGGCTGCGCCTAGGACATAGCCAAAGTCATACCAACGGCCGGAGTTGGGGAAGGCGTAAATGCGAACGTGAGCAAAAAGACTGCCGATAAGACTGAAGAATATCAGGAAGCCGTGGAGTAGTCCTAACCAGAAGCCCGGTAAATCATCATAGGCCGGGGGTTGTGGCTGATGGGCGCAGCTTGCGAGAAGCAAAACGACGCTGCAAAGGGCAACGAATACCACTATACGGGGCAGGCGACGGGCCAAGGTGTTCATGGGAGTCCTCCCAAGGTTGCCGTCTTAGGATTCGGCATCTGACTAAGGATGCGAGTCTACCGCGTGCGTGTACGGGTAGCAATGCGCACGGCGGGGAATTCTGCGTGAGTGACCGGCGCTACGGTGCGAAAAGCGGAAACCCCGGTCCTTGCGACGGGGTGTTCATTGTTTATTCATCCGGTGCAACAGGCGCTCGTAATTCTGCCTATAGGTTGCGTTCTTAGGGTCGAGCGTGTAGGCCGCGCGGTATTCCTCCAGAGCCCCCCGCTGGTCGTGTTTCTGCTCCAGCGCGACGCCGAGGTTGTTATGCGCATTGGCATCATTGGGGTTCAGGCGCAGCGCCTCACGATACTCCGCGATTGCGCCGTCCCAGTCGGCCTTCTCTCTGAGCGCGTTGCCAAGGTTGTAGTGCGTATCGGCATCATTGGGGTTCAAGCGCAGCGCTTCGCGATCTTGCGCGATCGCGCCATCCCAGTCGCCCTTCTCTGTGAGCGCGACGCCAAGGTTGTAGTGCGTATCGGCATCATTGGGGTTCAAGCGCAGCGCCTCACGATACTCCGCGATCACCCCATCCGAGTCGCCCTTGTTTGTGAGCCCAACGCCGAGGTTGTAGTGCGCCAGGTCATTATTAGGGTTCAAGCGCAGCGCCTCGCGTTCTTCAGCGATCTCGCCATCCCAGTCGCCCCTGCTCCCCAGTGCGTAGCCGAGACTGTAGTGAGCCATATCGTTGTTGGGGCTTAAACGGACGGCTTCGCGGGCTTCCGCCAGCGCTTCATCGACTTTCCGCTGCCTGTTCAGGGCACGGGACAATGCGACATGCAAGTCGGAATTCTGGGGGTCGAGCAGAACTGCCGCCCGGTACTCAGCCTCAGCAGCCGTGTATTGGCTCTTCTGAAAGGCTTCCGCTCCGCGCGCCGCATGTTGACGGAGCTCAACCTGCTTTGCCTCGGCGGCCTTCAGTTCAGCCTGCTTTGCCTCTGCGGCCTTTAGTTCGGCCTCCTTGGCCTCAGCCGCCGGTTTAACGGTCACGGGCTTCGTCACCGTGGCGCTCTTCAGCGCGCCGATTAATTCGTCGTCGCCGCCGCCCATGCGTACTTCGTCCAGATAGTCTTGTTGCGGCTCGAAGTCGATGCCGCGCTCTTCCACCAGCACCGCCACGCGGTGACTCGGCACCTGCCCGGCGAGCAGGGCGAAAACCTGTACTTGGTTCAGCGGCTTCTTCGCGCTTGCTGCCTCGGGCGGCTTGGCCGCGCGCAGCGCCTTAATAAATGCCCCGCTCGCGCCCGCGGCCTTGAGGCTTTGGAGAAAATCCTCCGCCGGCGCAAAATCAATCCTGCGCTGCTCGATCAGCTTCGCGCCCGATTCGTCGCCCAAACCGGACCGCACCAAGCCTTGCACTTGATCCTGGGTAAAGGGCTTCTGCTGCGCCCTTGCGGGCAACGCAAGGATCAGCGCTATCATAAGCATCAAGACGGTTAGGGTGGGTCGATACCGCATCCGCACCTCCCGAAAGCAGGAATCACTCTGAGGAGTTTCGCATACTATACCACTGTAAGCGGAGGCTTGGCGTCCCCGGCGGGATTTGAACCCATGTTACCGCCGTGAAAGGGCGGATAACGCGTTTACGAGACCCGCGCGAAATCGCTGCCGAATCGCTAAATGCTCGAATCCAAAGGGCCGCCCCTTGCACGTACGCTATAATCGGCGGGTATTCGAGCCGTTTCTAAGCACCCTGTAAGCACCCGGGGGTTGAGTCTTTTTTGAGTCCCGTGACACACTCCTGCATCGTTTCTCGGCAGAAGCCTGCTCGAAGGTGGGCCGATGCAACCCTGCCTTGCAACAACCTGCCGCGTGACCGTCTCGCAGGTTGGCTCGAACTGTAGTTTCTCCTTGTCACCACCTGGAAGGCATGCTAAGCTGGAGTCTCCTCAGGGCACCAATACGGCTTCATCTGGACAGGGCGAAGA
>JAIQEZ010000114.1 GCA_020073545.1 Terriglobia bacterium
GAGCTTCGCCGCATTCCAGTCGAGGTGGATCCCATCCTGGAGGTGGCCGAGATCACCGACCGCGTGAGCAAGCGGGGAGGACCGGCGCTTCTGTTCGAGCGGGTCAAGGGCTCCTCCATGCCCCTCCTCATCAATGCCTTCGGCAGCCCGGCCCGCATGAACCTGGCGCTGGAGGTGAAGAGCCTGGACGAGCTGGCGGCCGATCTTCAGGAGGTCCTGGAGCTCAAGGCCCCCGAGGGATGGCTCGCCAAGCTCAAGCTGCTGCCCAAGCTGCAGGAGCTTGCCAGCGCCTTCCCCCGGATCGTCAAGGATGGCCCGTGCAAGGAGGTCGTCGTCCGCGATGATCCCTCGCTCGACGGCATCCCCATCATCAAGTGCTGGCCTCAGGATGCCGGACGCTACATCACCTTCCCCTTGGTCTTCACCAAGGATCCGAATCGGCCTTGATCTGGTAGGTCACGTAGTGCTCGGCCTCGCTCGCGAATTCGACCTGTTTGATGTTGAGTTCCTCAGCGATCAGAGCGCTGTGCGCCTGGAGCCATTCCAGGTGTTCGCGGCGGGCGAGGATGATCTCGACCAGGGCCAGCGGCTGGCGGACTTTGAGCTTGGCCGCCGTCCGCGCTGAACGGCCAAGCGAGACGATGTCGCGAACGACGTCCATCTCCTGGGTGAGCGAGTCGTCGATCTGCGCTTCGTCGGCCGTCGGGTAATCGCACAGGTGGACGGAGAGCGGCGGCCCTGCGTCGCTTCGTCGCTTCGTGGCTTCGTCGCTCGGGCATGTCAGATTGTGGTACATCACCTCCGCAAAGAACGGCGTAAACGGTGCGATGAGCCGGCTGAGCGTAAGCAGCACCTCATGCAGCGTGTTGTACGCGTCCCACTTGTCCTGGTCCTTCGCCGCGCGCCAGAAGCGGTCCCGGCTGCGCCGCACGTACCAGTTTGACAGGGCGTCCACGAACTCGTTCAGCCGGCCCGCGGCGGGGTAGTTCTCGAAGGCGTCCATGGCCGTCCGAACATCGCGGATCGTGGCGTGCAGCGCGCTCGTGATCCACCGATCGAGCTCGGCGCGCTGGGGCACGGGCCGCCAGTCGGTCCCGGCTTCGTGCTTTGCAGGCTCGAACCCGTCGATGTTGGCATAGATGTTGAAGAAGCTGAACACGTTGTAGAGGCGCACGAGGAACTCGCGCTGCGCGTCGCGGATATTGGATTCCTGGAAACGGACTGTGGTCCAGGGGGCCTGGGCGCTGAAGAAGTACCAGCGCATCGCGTCGGCGCCGTAATGGTCGAAGATGTAGCCGGGCTCTTTGTAATTCTTGGTCCGCTTCGACATCTTCAGCCCGTCCTCGCCCATCACGTGGCCGAGGACGATGCAGGTCTTGTAGGGGTGGGGATAGCTGCGCTCGAGCCAATCGAACTGTTGGCGGCCCGTGTTGGCATCCTCGCTGATCACAACATTGGGCAAGTTGGCGAATTCCGGTTCAACGTCGAACATGTCACGGATCGCCGGGTCCTCCCGTTGGCGATACTCCTGGCCAGCACACTTGCTGAATAGCAGCGCGCTGATAGCGAGCAACCCGTAGAACCACCCGCGCGTCTGATCGATGGCCTCGCTGATGAAGTCGGCCGGGAACCGATCGACAAACGTCTTGATGCTGTCCGCCACGTGCGGGAATCCCCATTGCGCGAACGGCATGCTGCCAGCGTCCCACCAGCAGTCGATGACCTCGGGCACGCGGTGCATGCGCGGTTTGCTCTGTGGCACCGGCGTCCCGCCGGTGGCTCTCACAGGCGAGACGCCTGTGCCACACTCAAGAGAGCCCGCGGCAGCAAATGGGCTGTCGTACGTGATCTCGTCGATGTACGGCTTGTGGACCTTCAGATGCTCCGGCAGCGACGGGTCGGCCGCTTTCGCTCGCTCCCAGACCTCCGTGCCCAGCACGCCGGGTTTGGCGAGCAGTTCCGCGTACGACCCGATCGCCTCCATCTTCCCCGTCTTCTCGCAGACCCAGATCGGCAGCGGCGTGCCCCACCAGCGCTCGCGCGACAGCGCCCAGTCCACGTTGTTCCGCAGGAAATCGCCGAAGCGGCCTTCCTGAATATGCTCGGGCAGCCACTGCATGGCGGCGTTGTTATTGAGGAACTCCTCCTTGAACTGGCTCGTGCGGACGAACCAGCTCTTGCGGGCGTACTGTATCAGCTTGTCCTCCTCCGCCCGGGGACAGAAGGGATATTCGTGCTCGACCGTGTCTTGGTGATACAGGAAACCACGCTCCTTCAGTTCGTGCATGATCTCCTTGTCGCAATCGAAAATGAGCCGCCCGTTGTACTTGGGACCCGCGGTATCGTTGAAGGTTCCGTTGGGTTCCACGGCACACAGCAATTCAAGCCAGTTGACGATGCGACTGGACTCCGTCTTCCACAGGTTATAGTCCGCCTCACCGAACGCAGGGGCGATATGCACGATCCCGGTGCCCGTGTCGAGCGTTACGAAGTCCGCTTCGAGAACGCGCCAGCCCACGTGAACAGACTCGGTCTGTCCGACCTTCCATTGCTGATGCTCGATTGTCCGGTGCAGTTCCTCGACTCTGGTCGTCTCGCTGGCGAGCGGCATCTGAAGCTCGCCAAGTGTTGTCGGCGTGGCCAGTTGGAAACCGCCCCAGTGCGTCGCCAACATGTCATAGAACGCCTCGCGATAGGGTGGAATATAGCGCATCCCGATCAGGTCGGCGCCCTTGCACACGCCGACCGCTTCAAAGTCGTGCTTGACCTTGTTAACGACATCCTCGACGAGGGCGCTGGCGATGTAGAGGTACTCGCCCGTCGTCTTGTCGTGCATCAGCGCGTAGTCGATGTCCGGCCCGACGGCGGCGAAGTGGTTGCTGATGAGCGTCCAGGGCGTCGTGGTCCAGACGAGGAGGGACGTCTTGCTGCCTGGCGGTAGGTCATTATGCGGACAACGTCGGCCACGCGGGGCTGACGCTACATTATGTGGCACCGGCGTCCCGCCGGTGAGCGGAAAGCGGATGTACACCGCCGGGTCCTGGACCGTGCGATACCCCTCGCCGACCTCGCCGGCGGAGAGGGCCGTCCCGCCCTGGGCCCACCACCAGACCACCTTGTGGCCCTGGTAGAGCAGGCCGCGATCGAACAGCGTCTTCAGGCTCCACCAGACGCTCTCGACGTAACTCTGGTGGTATGTGACGTACGCGTCCTCGAGGTTGACCCAGAACCCCAGCCGGCGGGTCATCTGCTCCCATTCGCGCGTGTAGCGAAAGACGCTTTCGATGCACTTGCGGATGAACTTCTCGACGCCGTAGCCTTCGATCTCCTCCTTCGTGTGGATGCCGAGCTCTTTGCAGACCTCGACCTCGACGGGCAGGCCGTGGGTGTCCCAGCCGGCCTTGCGCTCGACCAGTTTGCCGCACATGGTCTGATAACGCGGAAAGAGGTCCTTAATGGCGCGAGTCAGGCAATGACCCGGGTGTGGCAGGCCATTGGCCGTCGGCGGGCCTTCGTAGAACACGAAACGCGGCGCGCCCCGGCGTTGATCGAGCGACTTCTGAAAGACGCCGTGCTGCTCCCAGAACGCGAGGATGCGTTCCTCGGCCTCCGGGAAGTTGAATTGCGCGGGCAGCGGCTCAAACATCGATGCCTCCTCAGTCGGCGGCGGCTGAGATTTTGCAGAATATTGAAGCATACTAAATTGGGGCCGGCGTGACTACCGGGTTCCGGCGTCAGACGACGTGTCGCGGCGGGAATCGTACGGCTCGGCTAGGGGGCTGCACTGGGCGGCGCCGTCTCCGGCGCGCTCTTCCACATCCGCGGATTGTGGAAGTAGAGATACCGCATGCGGCCTTCTTCGCCGTGGCACGCATAGCAGACGTTCGGCGTGACGTAGGGACGTACCTGGGCGCGGACGGCGTTCTGTTGCTCGGGCGTCAGCGTGGTTCCGCGCGCAATGAGCTGGAGCAACTCGAGTCGGCCGTGCGAGACATGGCACGTACGGCAGACCACCTGCCCGTCGGCGGCCAGGTGCCCCGCCCGGTCAAAGAGTGGCAGGTAGCCAGGATCGGCGGGCGTATTGATGTTCAGCATGATCATCGACGGGTGGACCGCGCGCTCGGGCGACGGCGCCACGCCGCCTGCAACGTGACACGCCAGGCACGGCAGGCAGGAATACGGCTGTCCCTCCATTTGCACGCAGCGTTCGGCAAGAAAACGCGGCGAGAGCATCTGGCCATAGGTCTCGCTGGGGCGGGCGTGCATCGCATGGCACGGCTTGCAGGAATCCGCGTCAAACCCGAGCAATTCGAGCTTGTCCGCCGAATGCCCCGTGTACTTCACGTACTCCTTGTCGCGATGACACGTCACGCAAAGTGCCTGCGTGGGCTCGTGGGGCCCGACGCGCGCCAAGTGTACGGGGTCGACGCCGCCGTGTGGGTTGTGACAGGTCGTGCAGCCCATGCGCTTGTTGCCGGCGGCATCGGTGGGTACGAGCGCGAGATTGACGCGCGAGTGTTCGGGCGCGATCTTCTGCGGGTGAATCGCCGCGATGTTCGACGCGGCGCCCCACGCCGCGTCGGGATGGCACGAGAGGCACACATCGTCGTGATTTCCGACCGGCCGGTCCCCGCCGACGCGGAACAGGTCGGCGCGCTCGCCGCCGTGCGGGACGTGGCACGGCAGGCAGGGGCCGGTCTGGGCGGCGGCCTGGGCGGGCCATTTCTCGGGGTGGGTGCTCGTCGTGTGGTCGTGCGGCCCTCCGGCCAGGGTCGCTTGATCCGTATGGCAGCGCAGGCACAAGGCGGCGCTGTCCTGCACGAGGAAGTTGCCGCCGTGCCGCTCGTGTGGGTTGTGGCACTCGGTGCAGGCGGTTTTGGGATGATCCACGGCGCCTGGTTGCTTCGTCGCCGCACACTGGCCGTCCTGGTGGCAGTTCAGGCACTGGCCCTGGGGATCGCCCGCGGTCGGCGCGGGCGCCCGAGCGGCCCCGTGCCCCAGATGGCACGCGCTGCACGAACCGGCGGCGAGGACCGTCATGCCCTTGGAATTCTGCTCCAGAGGGTGATTTGTACGCAGGTCGTGCGGAGAGCCGACCACATCGAGCATCTGCGGATGGCAGGCGAGACACGTCTCTTCGTAGCGCGGCCGTTCGACCAGTAGTGACGCATCGGGCTGTCCACCATGGACACGGTGGCAGGAGACACACAACAGTTCGCCATCGCGACCGGTCGGCGTGCCCCATTTCGCGACGACCGCCCGCTGCGCGGCACTGAGGATCGGGCTCTGACCGTGGCCCGGCAGCTCGCCGTGCGGCGTTTTCGCCGTAAGCTGGTCACGATGACAGGCGAGACAGAGTTGGTTCGAATCGGGTGGCATCCGCAACAAGCTCGGGTAACCGGCGGAGTGCATCGAGTGGCACGTAACGCATTTGACGACGTTGGAATCCGCGGTCGGCGGCGTTCCGGCGACGCAAAGTTCGGCCGGCATCGGCCGGTCCATCGCGCCCAGCGGGTGCATGCCGGCGACAACGCCGCCACCCAACTGGACGTGGCAGCGCAGGCACAGATCGTTGCCTGGCTCACGCAGGAAGTTGCCGTTGGCCGCGTCGTGCGGGTTGTGACATTGCAGGCAGTGCGACTCGGGATGCACCATCTTGGTGCGCGCGTGGCCCGCCGCTACGTGATAGGCCTGGTGGCAGGTGATGCAATAGCCATCGGGATCGAGCGGCGATGGGATGATCTCGCGGGCGTAACGATGCGACAGGTGGCACGCGCTGCACGGTCCGCCCTGCGCAACGGTCTGCCCCAGACGGTTCTCCTCGTGTGGCGCCGATTGCCGGAGATCGTGCGGCGTGCCTTGGGCATAATGCCCGGGGTGGCAACGCTGGCACAAGCGGCTGCCGGTGAGGGTGTCCGCCAGCATATACGCCGAGGAGTTCTGGCCGAGCTTATGACACGACATGCAGATCAGCGTATTGTTGGGGCCGACCACAGTGCCCAGCGCCTTCATGGGCATCGACGGTGGTTCCACTTCCACCAAGGCTGTCCTGGTAAGCCAGGACGGCGAAGTCATGGTGAAGTGTTATCAGCTTTCCAAGGGCAATCCGCTCGAGGACACCATGGAGATGTTTGCGGACCTGCGCAAGCAGGTAGAGTCGCAGGGCGCGACACTGGAGCTGCTGGGCGTGGGTTCGACCGGGTACGCCAAAGACATCTTGAAGGATGTGCTCAACGCCGACGTGGCGTTGGTTGAAACCGTGGCGCACACGCAGGCCGCGCTGCACTTCTATCCTCACGCCGACGTTATCTGCGACGTGGGGGGGCAGGACATCAAGCTCATCATCCTGCAGGACGGCCGCGTGAAAGATTTCAAACTGAACACCCAATGCTCGGCCGGCAATGGTTATTTCCTGCAGTCCACCTGCGTCGGCTTCGGCCACGACGTGAAGGAATACGCCGACCTCGCTTTTAGCGCCAAGGCCATGCCCATGTTCGGGTACGGCTGTGCCGTGTTCATGCAATCGGATATCGTCGATTTCCAGCGCCAGGGTTGGAAGCCGGAAGAGATCATGGCGGGGCTGGCGAACGTGTTGCCGAAAAACATCTGGCTTTACGTTTCGCAGATTCCCAACCTCGCCTCGCTCGGCAAGACGTTCATTTTGCAGGGCGGCACGCAACACAACCTGGCAGCGGTGAAAGCGCAAGTGGACTTCATTGAGTCACGCTTCAAGGACAAGGGCGTCAAGCCTAACGTCATCGTGCACGAGCACTGCGGCGAGGCGGGGGCCATCGGTGCGGCCATCGAAGCCCGCCGCCTGTACAACAACGGGCACCGCACCAGCTTCATCGGCTTCGACGCCGTCGAGAAGATCAGCTACGTCACGCACCGCAATGAGAACACGCGCTGCTATTTCTGCAAGAACAAATGCCTGCGCACCTTCATTGACGTGCAGATTGCGAGCTCCGATGAATCCTGGAAGAAATCCAAGATCCCCATTCCCGTGGGCATAAAGCGGCTCATTGTCGGGAACAGTTGCGAGAAGGGCCTGGTCGAGGACGTGGCCGACATGCGCGAGATCAAGAAGGGCCTGGACGCGGCGAAAAAGGAAAACCCCAATATGGCGGAAACCGCCGCCAAGGCTGCGTTCAAATCCTACGCGCCGCGCGTAGTGGCCGACCCGCTGCCGAAGCTCACCCTCACTCCAAAACAGAAGCGGCGCCTGGAGTTGATGAAGAAGCGCGCGAGCCTGCGCATCGGCATTCCGCGCATTCTCAACATGTACTCGGTGAATGCTATCTTCAGCGCCTACTTTGAGGCGCTGGGGATCCCTGCCGAGAACCTGGTTTACTCCGATTACACCAGCGAGACGCTGTACAAAGAAGGCGCGAAGCGCGGGGCCATCGATCCCTGCTTCCCGTCGAAGGTCGGCATCCCGCACGTTCACAACCTGCTTTACGTACATCACAAGAAGAAGCCGCTCGACATCATCTTCTGCCCCATGATCGACGACCTGCCCAGCGACCTCAAGTTCGCGCAGGCGCATCGCTCCTGCCCGACCGTCGCGACCACGCCGGAAGCCGTCAAAGCCGCGTTCACCAAGGAAGGGGACATCTTCAAGGAAAACAACATCCTCTTCCTCGATACCTTCGTGAATCCCGGCAAGCCGACGCTTCTCGCCAAGCAGCTCTTCGATCAGTTTGTGGATGTTTTCGGCCTCTCCTGGGATGAGAACTTCCGTGCCGTGCAAGCGGGACTGAGGGCTCAGGATGAATTCCAGGAGAAAATCCTGCGCGGGCAGGGCCGCGAAATTCTGAAGAAACTGGAAGCCGAAGACCGCATCGGCATCGTGCTGCTCGGCCGCCCGTACCACAACGACCCGGGAATTAATCATGAAATCCTGGAAGAGTTCCAGAAGATCGGCTATCCGGTGCTGACGCTTGCCTCGCTCCCCACCGACGCAGACATCGTCTGGCGGCTTTTCGGCGACGACGTGCGGGCGGGCGCGATCAAGGATCCGATGGACATCAGCGACGCGTGGAAGAACAGTTACAGCGAGAACACCACCCAGAAGATCTGGGCGGCCAAGTACACCGCGCGGCATCCCAATCTGGTCGCGCTCGAATTGTCCAGCTTCAAGTGCGGCCACGACGCGCCGATTTATACGGCCGTCGAGGAAACCGTGACCAAATCCGGCACGCCGTACTTCTCCTTCAAAGACATCGACGAGAACAAGCCCACCGGTTCCATCAAAATCCGTGTGGAAACCATTAGCTACTTCCTGAAGCGCTACCGCGAAGACATGGTGCGCCGCAAGCAGAAGCAGGCGGAAATAGACGTGAAGCTGCGGGAATTCGAAGCTAGGTTGCGCGCCGAAATTGCGGGCGTGCTGCCTGGGCCTCCACCAGCCGCCTACGAACTGGAGACCCCCGTCGGCACCAACGCTATCCGGCGGGGGGGATAATTCGAGGGAGGGATGTGAGTCTCGTGTCCCTCTGCTATCGTTCGACCGGGAATTTGGTTGCGCTTTCCTACACGGCGACTTCTTGCAACCCAGGCCATTCAGTGCTTCGTACTCACAACCGGCGGGACCCCAACCCCAGGGACTTAAACGACCCGCGCTCAATTGCCCTGCAACGCAGAGCATGCTAGGATTATCAATAAGATGCAGCGGAGGGAACATGGAGCTGACCGCAGTTTTCAAGAAGGTGCCGGAAGGTTATATCGCCTGGGTGGAAGAACTGCCGGGAGCCAATACCCAAGGCCGGACTCTGGAAGAGACCCGTGAGAATCTTCAAGAAGCCATCCGGCTGGTATTCGAGGCGAACCGTGAACTGACGGGGCGAGACCTACAGGACGAGGAAGTCCTTAAGGAGTCCGTCTCCGTGGCAGCTCTGTGAAGCGGCGGGAATTGATCCGGCATCTGGAACAGCACGGATGCCGAGAACTGCGGGAAGGCAGCAAGCACACCATGTATGTGAATCCGCGCCAGAAGAAGGTTTCCGCTGTACCCCGCCACACCGAGATCAACGCCATCCTGGCTCGCAAGATATGCCGGGATCTCGAGATCCCCGAGCCCTCCTAAACTGCTGATCAGTAGCCCCGCTGAATGATTTCTGCCGCCATCTCCGCTTACCACATCTTGGGAAGTGTAAAGTTCTTGGCAGTTGAGACGTGAGAATCGCCTTCGGCATCAACACCATTCGGCAGGAAGAGTGAACGAGTGTCTCGATGCCCCCCACCGTGCTATTCTCTCTGCGAACGGTTCAGCGCCATTCGTGGATGAGGAGTAGCACTATGCCAACCGATGAGGGTTCTTCGAAAAGAGCAGGGATTTTGAAAAGGGTCCTCGAATGGGTGAATCAAGATCGGTTCGAGGACCACGACTCCTGGATGCTCTTCGGAAACAAGGCGGTCATTAGAGTAACGGGCCTCACAGACGGCGAGACAGAGGAATTATGTGAACGCAGCAAGCCCGAGCATGAACAAGCCTACCAAATGTCGGGGGACCTTCGGATCTATGTAGGGAAGGTACTCGATGCAAGGCGAACGTCACTAAATCTCCAACCTCCTAAAGCGGCTGTTCGAGGTCTCGAAAACTCGGCAGACATGGAACCTGGCCCGGATTGGCGAGCCAGGGAAGACCTTGATCCGGCAGAGGCTGCTGACTATTTGGACGCCGCCTATTCTTCGGAGCTCATAGGAAAACTCGATAAGATAGCTGAGCGCGCCATATTACTCGGTCCTCACGAGGTTGATGTGAGTCAGGCCCCCGACCCCCTCCGTGGTTATTTCAAAGAGGTACATAACTGCTTCTTGTATGGCTTCCCCATTGCGGGTGCGGTACTGTGCCGGGCTCTCTTAGAGGCTGCACTTAAGGCAAAGTACGAGGCACGGAATCAAGGTACGACATGGAAACCCAGCAAGGACTTGCCGCCTGAGGAAAGAAAGCAATCGAAGATCCTGAAATTGCTCGACCGCGCTCAAAAAGAAAGAATTCTTGACGGCAGCAGGGTTGAAGCTGCAGAAAACGTTAAGGATGCCGGTGATGCGGCAATTCACCGGCCTGAGGACTTCCAGAAGTGTTGGGGCCACGACGATCAGTTGCGGCGTCTTGTCGAGGACACGCGGAAGGTGCTTGAGGATTTGTACCGCGCAACCCAGGCGACCTGAAAGCCCGACCTTTGCACTTCGCGACTAGGAACGGCGTTAGCCCCGTTTGGGACGCTTCAATCGTATGGCCCCACACCATTGTTCCCTTACTGTTTCAAACGATTGACGCGAATCCGCACCTCTGGTATTGATGGAAGTGTGCGGCGGACGGGCACCCGTGCGTTCTTGTGCGCAACGGGGAAACTTCGGAAGCAGGCCATGAAGGCAGAGAGCGACATGCCATTTGAGTCTGACAAAATCATGTTCGAGATTTACAAAGAGACGACTTACACGGGGCGGTACTGCGTCGTCTATTTCACCGAGCTGCAGGATCACAACAAGGCAGCGGAAATCAGCCACGCCCTGGCGGGCGAACACGTTTTCGACGGCTTCATCCGCACGTTTCGCAAAGATCAGGCGAAGGAAGCGATTGAGAAGCTCCTGGCGCGGCTGAACGCTGGCGAGGCGGTGAGCGCGGCGCAGATTGAACTCGAACTCAAACCCTTCATGCCGTTCTGAGTGGCTTCCGTAACAGTCAATTGCACATAGGCACGCCGGCATAACCGCCTGTCTTGTAAAGGCGTTACGCGAAGGCACGCAGAATGGGACAGATTCAGGCTCCTTTTGCAGGGCCCGACAGCGCGCGTCTGGAGTTATCCGGAGGGAGCCGTTTCTTCCCGCGCATCGCACCGGCGATCTAGCCCGGTCGCGAATCCTCTCGCTTCAGCCTCCGCCCCCAGCAGGCAGAATCTGTTCAAGCGCTTCGGGAGGGCCCGACACGTCCAACTCCAGCCGCGCCCCGTCGCGGTGGGCGTCGATGTTCTGAAGGATTGAGGGAAGGCTAGTGCCGCCCGCAACGGCGGGTTGCTGGGGCGGCTTCTGCAGCAGATTGAGCAGCGCGGCAAACCCCGCAGCGCTGTCGGGGCTGTCGCACACCAGGATCAACTGGCTCGAGAACCCCGCGTCCCAATGCACACGGTAAAGGAGCGCCCGCACGGAGCGGCTTAGCGAACTCAAATCCACGTTCTTGTTACCCCCCGCAAGCCATAACCCCGCCAGGTTGGAGACGGATTTGCCATTCAAGATGCCCCACTGCGGCGCGGTGCCTTCAAGTTCTCCTTCCCAATTAACAAAATCCGCATTGGCATTCAGTGCGTTCGCCGACCCTTGCCGCGCATCCAGCATGGCTTTCAGGTCAGGCAGCCGGCCGAACGCCGCGATCGAGCCATTCAGGAAAGTGAAAAAGAGGTCCCCCGGATCGTTGCCCGACCCAAACGCGTAAAGGTTGGTGCCCGCATACTCACGCGTGGGCAAGTTGGTGCTGTCAAAATACTTTTGCACCAGGTCAGGTTGGAAGCGCCCCGCGGCCAATCCCAAATATCCCGCCGGGCCCGCGATCTCGCCGCGCCATCCCACCATCACCTCGTCAACGTCTCTGTCGGGGTCAATCCCCATGGGGCGAAGGAAATCCTGGAAGGCGCGCAGTTGTTGATTCAGGATACGCTGGCGAATTTGCGGATAGGTCGGCAGCGAGCGCAGTTCCGCGAGATTGGTGAAAGCAACTTGCAGGGTATCGGCGGGAAAAGTGGAGAGCGCCTCCTGCGGCAATTGGTCCGCAGTGAGCGGGGCGGGGAAGCAAAGGATGCCGAGAACGGCGAACATCCGTATCGTGAACCGAATTGTGCGCAGGGCAGGCATCAAGAAAGTTTCTCTGGGTGGTTCCGGCGAGCCGCCTTCATTGCGGTAGCTGGTGAACCCTCGCAGCCACTTGGACGTTTGCGGGCGGAACCCAGACCATTCCGTTCTTGGTTCCCGTGGTCTGCTGGTAGGACAGCATTCCTTTGACCAGCAGGAAGTGCGTCCCAGGGATCTCCAGCGAGTTCAAGTTCGTCAGTCCTGTACCTGTAAAGGTGGTCTGGAGGAAAGATATCTCCGTGATGGGGGGCTGGGACTGATAGAGAGGTGAGCAAGGTACGAGCGTGAAACCTCCGGTTTTGCCGTCACTCCCCGTCACCACGGGCGTGCTCGGCGCCGTGGAAAGATCCCCCAGGATCGACTGCGTGCCGAGATATATGGCCCGCGCGTCCGCGGTAAAGGGCGAGGTCCCCGGTGCGGGCAGTTGGCCGTGCGTCACCACTTGCTGCCCGACTCCTAGCGTCTGGGGGGCGAACGTGAGATTCGCCAGGTTCGAGGCCTGGGCCTGGGCGGTGATGGCAAAATTCGTAGAGGTCGAAGCGTTGAAGGTCAGAACCGACTGCAGCGGAACCTGGCTGCTCACGTCGGGCGCCTCTTCGCTGACAAACAGGTTGAACTGCGTTGCGTTGCCGGAAGAGTCTCGGGTGACCGAGGTGATGAGCCCCATAAAGGCCGCCTGCCCATTGGCAGCGTCCTCGTGCTCCTCGGCCTGCACCTCGTTCGCCAGCAGGTTGCCACGGCTATCGATCGAAGCGTCAACTTGCACAAAGGTGCCGCTCGCGAGGCTGCTAAGGCCGACGACGCCGTTGAACTTCGTCGGCCCCGAGACATTCACCGTCACCGTGGGGCCGGCTGTGGTCTGCAGCGCCAAGCTCCCGGTATAAGCCGAATTGGACGGTGTAGTCGCGACGCTGCTAACCAAGCCGCGCAAGTCTTCGATCTCCGCAAAGGCATTGTCGGTTCCCAGCGTCGCCGCTGTGAGCGCGAACACCGGCTGTACATTGTCGGTGATCTGGTTGTTCTGGTCGAGCACGACCGATTGCAGCAGGTTGAAATCGAGCTGCAACGCGGATGCCCCACTGCTCGAAACCGTAAGGGTCGGGCTCAGATTCAGCGCTACAGTCAGCGACGGGAGAATCAAGCTGACGGTAGTCGGCCCCGCTGGGGTCTTCGTCGTGTCCCAATAAGTGAGCTGCGGGTTGGACAGCGTCAGGTTTAGCTTCGAGTACGATCCCGTGGGAACGCTGGCCAGGGTGATCGGGGCGCTGTAATCCATCAACGAGGCGTAATCCAACGTCACGGACTGTCCGGCGGGAAGAATGGAAACGGGCGACGCGGTGCTGGCCGGGGTCAAGGTCATACCTGTTATAGTTATATTGAATGAAAGAATGCCACACAGGGGGGCATCGCCTCCGAACACCACGACCGTGCCCGTCGGCGGGTTGACTCCCCCCCCTCCGGGATTCACCGTACCCGAGCACCCGAGCTGGATGACCAGCGCGATTCCGGTGACCAGGGTCATAGCCAGGAGCTGTTTGCGCATGGGGATTCTCCTCCGGCCTTCGCCACGCGGGCAGGTGACTCGCCCTGGCGTGCCTGCCCTGCGCCCTCGACGCGTTGACCCGACCTCCCCAGAGATCTTACAACCAATCCCCGTTAATTACGATGCCTGTGACGCGGGGGCGGATTTCTACCGCCAGGGTGGACCTAGCCCCCAGGCTGGGCAGAAGCCGCGTTGGCAGGGCGCGTTTGGTGGCAAAAGGGTGTACACTCCTAGTCGCAGGGAAGCCAAAAGGGAAGTCCCGGATATTGCTTCTATGAATGAGTTCACACCTACGGAGCGGACCGAGGTCCGCCGGCTCCCCCAACGAGCCGCCTACGATCGCGAGACGGTATATCGCATTCTCGACGAGGGGTTGGTTTGTCACATCGGCTTTGTGGCGGATGGCAGACCCGTCGTCATTCCCACGGGCTACGGCCGCACGGACGACACGCTCTACATCCATGGATCGACGGCCAGCCGCACGCTCCGTGCCCTAGGTGCGGGTGTCGATGTGTGCGTCACCGTCACGTTGCTGGATGGACTAGTTCTGGCGCGCTCGGCGTTCCATCACTCCATGAACTATCGATCGGTCGTCATCTTTGGGCAGGCGTCGGTGATCGACGACCCTGCCACGAAGCTGGAAGCCCTACGGGTGTTCACGGAGCACGTGGCGCCGGGCCGCTGGCGTGAAATCCGCCCGCCCTCTAAAAAGGAATTGCAGGTGACCACCGTCCTGGCCATCCCGCTCAAGGAGGTTTCCGCAAAGGTGCGGACGGGACCACCGATTGACGACGAGGAAGACTACGCCATGCCCGTGTGGGCAGGAGTCCTCCCCTTAAGCAGTACAACAGGCGAACCGCTCCCCGATGACCGGCTGCCGGCGGGGATTCACGTCCCCGAATACCTGCGACGGTATGATCGGAAACGGCCTTAGCGTGGCAAGAAAACTCTGAAATGGCCTGTGGAGACAGTTCCTTCCTTTTGCCGGCAAGCCTCGCTACCGCCCGTACAACTTGATTTCCTCCCGAGTGTTTGGTAACTTTAGAGGTGTGGGGAAGCAGGGTTTTATCCCTTAGGACAAACCCCAGGAGGAGTTTGTATGCCGATCGAGATCACCGTCAAAGCCATATCCAAGGTCAAGGAGATCATGTCCCAGCAGGAGCCTCAGCCGCTCGGGTTGCGCGTGGGAGTTGCCGGCGGTGGCTGCTCCGGCTTCTCGTACCAGATGAACTTTGAGAGCCAGAGCAACCCTATCGACAAGGTTTATGAGTTTGATGGGCTGAAGGTTTTTGTGGATCAAGCCTCACTCATGTACCTGAACGGCACCAAGATCGACTACGTGGAGACCCTGGAAGGCGCAGGCTTCAAGTTTGAAAATCCCAACGTGAAAACCACCTGCGGTTGCGGCAGCTCGTTCAGCGTGTAAGCTCGTAGGCACTCAGTTCTACGGACCCCCGGCGCCCTTCCAGCGGCGTGCCGGGGGTTTTTGCTTTTGAGGAGGCAGGGCTAGGATTCCCTGAGAAGAGGTACCGTGAGGGTGTCGCCGCGGCGACGCGATTTGGCGGACTCTTCGACTCCGCGGCTCATTATCTGTGCCGGAGATAACGCTACTGTCTGGCGAGGCAGGACTTCGCTGACACGCTTCAGAACGGGGTTCACGCGAGGAGGGCACGGCTCCGTGCCGCCAAAACCGTGCCCTGGCGACCCCCGTAAGGCTGGAATTTCCCTCTTCATCCAACCCCCGAGGGCGCTTTTAACCCTCGCGCTGGCCCACACTACCTGCCCAGAGGAGGCAAGAGCCACCCAAGGACGCGGACTCTGGTGGGGCGTCTCCCGAGCAGGTCCGCTCCGCGACGCCCCACCAAACTCCTACTTTGGCAACTTGTGGACCACCTTTCCTTGCATGACCCAAGTAGGTGCAGTCCAAGTAGGCG
Organism: Terriglobia bacterium; assembly: GCA_020073545.1. Classification (GTDB taxonomy): domain Bacteria; phylum Acidobacteriota; class Terriglobia; order UBA7540; family UBA7540; genus Bog-366. The sequence continues at coordinate 15,325 of JAIQEZ010000114.1, forward strand.
GAGTCCCTGGGCCATTGGTTTGCTCATAGAAGAGCAATCCAGAAACGTTTATGATTGGGCCAGGAGTCAGCGCCGATAAGCCGCCCATGTCACGCCACCTGCCATCGCCGAAAGTCAGTACGGTGATCGGTTGTCCCCCGAAGAGGTCCCCGCAAGGCAGCATGGTGAAGCCACCGGTTCTGTTGTCGGACCCCGTGGCAAGCTTCGCTTGGAAGGTCCCAAGCACGTTCCGCTGCCGCAGGAAGACACGGTCGGCAGCGAGCGTGGCAGGGGTAGCAGGTGGGCCAGTCGTGCCCGCTGTCAGAACGCCGAACACGGCCACCTTCTCCGCGAGACCCACCGTCTGGGGCCCGAATTGGAGAGCCCTGCGGTTCCAACGGTGCCAGTTCGACCCGTAGTGGGTGGTGTCCGCCAGCGTCACCGCCAGCGAGGACTGCAACGGGACCGCGCTGGTCATGTCCCAAGCTTCACGACCGACAAGCAGGTTGAACCCCGTGGCGTTGCCGGATGTGTCGCGCGTGACCCCGATGATCTTGCCCAAGAACCCTGCGTGCTGACCGGTTGTTACCACCTGCGCTTCTGCGTCCACTTCCTGCGCGATGATGTTGCCACTGGTGTCAACGATGGCATCGACCTCGACAAAGGTACCCTGCGTGAGGTCCGAGAGGCCGGTCACGCTGTCACCTTCAAAACCCGTGGTGCTAGTGACTTCGACCGTCAGAATCTGCCCCACGCCACCTTGCACTTGGAGCGTGAAGCTGCCGGTGAAGTTCGGATCGGTGCTCGTGGTAGTCACAGTTTGAACCACTCCGTAGAGCGTATCGGCTTCACCCAACGTCGTCCCCGACGCAGTGGACGGGGTGATGGTGATTTGTGGGTTTACGACTCCCGTTACCAGACCGTTGGTGTCGGTCTGCACCGAATCTCGCATGTCGAAGTCCACCACGAACCCTGACGTGCCGCCGGTCGTGATCGTGAGGGGCGGACTGAACATGAGGCTAAGCGTGTCCGTGGGGGTACCGTTGGAGAACGAAGTACAGTTAGTGGTAAGGGTTGCAGAGCAGGTAGGCAGGGGCACGCCGGTCGGTGGGATGGCCGAAGTGTTGAGGACGGTCAACTGAGGGTTTGTGAGCGTCAGTGTGAGCGATTCATATGTCCCTGCGGTAACGCTCCCGAAACTAAGAATGTTCGTGAAATCCACCAAGCTGGCGAAATCCACCTGCCCGCTCGGGGCAGTTATCGTAACCGGCGTCCCTCCGCCTTGCGGAACGAGGGCAGCCGAGCTGATCGTGACCATGAACGATTGCACATCACAGCTGGGCTGGTCAGTTCCGAAAATGACCAGCGATCCAGTCGGCCCGCTGGTCGTAGGCGACGTGCCCCTGCCCATTCCGCTTCCGCACCCCACCATCAGGACTGTTGCCAGGCCGGCGACCAACGCCGGCAAGAATATACGCGTACCCCTACTCATGCCGATCCTCCTTGAACCGTTGAGATTGCTCCCGAATCGCGGAAGATTCGGGAGTCACGTCTGAAAGATTTGGGTGTTTCGGGCCACGCTCCCCCGATTGACTGAATGCCCGACGTACAGTAACAGCGTCCGACGAGCACGTCAAGTACCAGGTCTCCAGATTGCCAACTGATTGGCAACACAGCACTTATGTCTAAGGGAAAGAGACCCACAAGTTGCTGACCTGGACAAAATTTCCAAAAGCCGAGAAGATTCTCTACGCCCCACGGTGGAAGTCGAGTGCCGCCACCGAACGAAAAGCACCGGCTGGCCCCCGGCAGACGGCAAGGTCCGGAAACAACTCGCCGGGTAACTCGACTGCGCGTAGGGCACGAGGGTACAGAATGGGGCCTCGGCCCGTCTTAGGCTGCCACGTCCCACGGCAACCCCTTTAAATCTAGTCGGTTAGGGCTGCAAATCGTCCTCGCGAAGGCGCCCAAAAGACGAGCCCATGACTCCTGATGGCTGGGCTCGTAGCGCCAACCCGACGTTCGAGCTGCTCGACCCACCCCGAGCGAACAGCCAGATTCCAACCCTAGCGACTTGCCTATAAGCCTCTACTGGGCGCTCCGTGGAGCTACCATCTCCAACCCGTCAACGAACCGAAAGTTGCGTTCTGAAGAAAGGAAACCAGCGAGGCAATCTCCGCGCTCCGACTAATTGAACAGGGCATGCAAGCGGCGGATTCCGGCCAGGGCGAGCGTGTAATGCGGATCGAGTTCCACGGATCTCCGATACGAGGCAAGCGCTCGCGCGAAGTCATGCTTGACTTCCCAGATCCGGCCCAGGTTGAAGTAAGGGAAGGCGGGATTGTCATAACGTGCCGCGCGCGTGGCTTTCTCCAGCCAGGGAATGGCTTCTTCGATCTGCCCCTTCTCGATTAGGTAAGCGCCGATATCGTTGTATGGGTTGCCGAAGTCCGGGTCGGTTTCGATGGCGCG
>JAIQEZ010000115.1 GCA_020073545.1 Terriglobia bacterium
GGCCCCCGGCGGCACCGTGATCGTGTCGGTGCCCAACGTGGCCCATCTCTGGGTGCGGCTCTCGCTCCTGGCCGGCCGCTTCGACTACGCCGATCGCGGCATCCTCGACCGCAGCCACCTGCGGTTCTTCACGGGGATTCTTCCCGGCAAAATCGTTCGCAGTGGGGCGATCCTCTGGGGAACGCCCGGCCGCTCTCTCGACGAATTCAAGAAAACTCATGCGCGACTTGCCCTGCTCAATCGCCTGGCAGAAAAAGTGAAAGCGTTGTCGCGGCAGATTGAAGGACGAGCCGATTAGATCCCGGTGGAACCATCCTGCCGTTCGGGGCGATAGCGGGCCGGCGCTGGATTGCAACCTAACCGCTTGATTGAACATCCACTTAGAAGCGTCAGAGAGCGATACTTAGGCCAAAGACTGGCGCGACCTCAGTGAATACGCCTGCAAGCGGGGCGTGGCCAGCTTGCTGGATTTCCTCGACGGGCCGGAGCGCAGCTTGCGCGCCACCAGCATACCTGTCGCCAAGCGCTCGCCAACTACATGCCTTCCACGGAGCAGGTAAGGGAAGTGGCATGAGAAGAGCTCCAACACGCGGTGAGCGCAGGGTGGCAACCGCGAAGGGGAGGCACTTCACGGACAACGCCAGCAGTCCCTCCCACCGGGTAGTCAGCAGGAAGGGAAAATGTCTGCCACGCGCTACGTGAGTTGCGACCTTCGGTCATTCTCAAATTCATGGGGAGAGATTCACGATGCGGCACCTGATCATCTTTTGCTGCTGTTTTGTATTGTCGTCCGGGATTCTCCTGGCGCAGGAAAAAGATAACACGCAGGACCGATTCAAGGCGCTCGAAGAGCGCATTGCGGCGCTTGAGGCCGAGGTCCAGGCGCTCAAGGCTGCTCGTGGGGTGGCTTCTGGCACGCCGGGCGCAGCCGTACAACCTGCGGAGCGAGCCGTGGCATCCCCTGAAGCTGCTTCAGTCGTAGCGCAAGCAGCCCAGCCCCCGACACCCGAGGCGCAGGCACCCCCTCCACCCGTGCCGCAGACGGTGACTGCAACTCCGGTCTTGGCGGGCGAGTCGCCAGGCCTGTTGCCGGTTTACGGCGGAGCCAGTGCCGCCGCCAAGGCTTTGAACCCCGACATCAGCGTGATTGGCGACTTTCTGGGGTCCGTTGGCAAGAATCCGTTCAACCCAGTGCCAGCATTGGCAATGCACGAATCAGAGGTGGGGTTGCAAGCGATCGTGGATCCTTACGCGCGCGCCGACTTCTTCCTATCGTTCGGCGAGGAAGGTGTGAACCTTGAAGAAGGCTTCATTACGTTTACGTCGCTACCGTGGGGATTCGTTGCCAAGGTCGGCAAGATGCGCGCCGCCTTTGGCAAGGTCAACACGCTTCACAATCACGTGCTCCCCTGGACCGATCGACCGCTGGTGACTGACAACCTGGTGGGCGGCGAAGACGGAATCGATGATGCCGGTATTTCACTGACCCGCATTCTGCCGGCGCCCGATGGCATCTTCTTGGAAGCGACGGGTCAGGTCTTCCGTGGGGATTCGGCGGACGTCTTCAGGTCGAGCCAGAGCCGGGATGCCAGCTTGGTGGGGCACTTGCGCGGCTACAAGGACATTACCGACAATACGAACATCGATCTCGGTTTCTCTTACGCGCGAGGGCACAACGACGCGGGCGCAGCGTTTGGGAGCAATGCCTTTCGCACTCAACTTTATGGTCTGGATGCCACCCTGCACTGGAAGCCTCTGCGCCGGTCGATCTATCACTCTTTCGTCGGCCGCAGCGAACTCATCTGGAGTAACCGCGAGGAGCCTGGGGTGCCTCAGCAGGCCTTTGGGTTCTATACTTCCGGGGACTATCAATTCGCCCGGCGCTGGTTTATCGGTGGCCGCTTTGACCGTTCCGACCGGGCGCGCGCTGCCAACTTGACCGACAGCGGCTTTTCCACCATCCTCACCTACTGGCCGAGTGAGTTCAGCCAAATCCGCGGACAGTATCGCTTTGCCCGATACGCCGACGGACGGGAAGGGAATGAGTTACGCTTCCAATTCCAGTTTTCTCTGGGTGCGCACGGTGCGCATCCCTTTTAGGAGCTTCCATGAATCAACGACCTCGCTCAGTTTGCATCAGCTTGTTGGTATCCGCATTCTTGGTCGGGCTGGCTGCGCTCTCTGCCGGCCCTGCCGAAGCCGCCTCGAAGCTGAAGGTGGTGACCGCGACAACCGACATGGCCGCGCTCGCCGCAGAAGTCGGCGGCGACCGCATCGAGGTGGAGTCCATTGCTCGCGGCTATCAGGATCCGCACTTTGTGGAGGCCAAGCCCAGCTTTCTCCTCAAGCTTCGCAAGGCGGACTTGCTGATCGTGGTCGGCCTGCAACTGGAAATTGGCTGGCTGCCGCCGTTGATCACTCAGTCCGGCAACCCGAAGATTCAGGTCGGGGGGCCAGGCTACCTCGATGCCTCAGAGTTCGCGGAGATTTTGGAGAAGCCGACCGGGGTGGTTACGCGGGCGATGGGCGACGTGCACCCGTTGGGGAATCCGCACTATTGGCTGGATCCGGAAAACGGCCGTCGCATCGCTCATGGCATTATGACGAAGCTGGTGGAAATGAGACCTTCGGACGCAGCTTACTTCCAGCAACGCTGGGAGGATTTCAGCCAGCGCCTGGTGGCTGCGGAAAAAGTTTGGGATGAGGAGATGAAACCTTTCCATGGCCGCAAGGTGGTCAGCTATCACAAATCGTGGCCGAACTTCGCCAGGCACTTTCAGCTTGACGTGGTCGGCTACATCGAGCCGCGCCCGGGTATCCCGCCCAGCCCGAGTCATACCATCGAGCTCATCCAGCAGATGCGCCGCGATCACGTGAAGGTCGTGATGGTCGAACCTTACTTTGACCTGAAAACCCCGAACAGCATCGGCAGTGCGACCGGAGCCCAGGTGATCGTCTTGCTCCCATCCGTGGAGGCCGAAAAGGAAGCTACAGACTACTTCAAGCTTTTTGATTACGACATTGCGTTACTGACGAAGGCGTTCCAGGCCACGCAATAGGCAAGTGGAGGAGGTCGAATGGAAGTTCTGCCCTTTTTGCTCATGCCGTTCCTGGCCAGCCTGATCCTGACGGGGATCCACGCCTATCTGGGGGTACACGTGGTCGAGCGCGGCGTAATCTTCGTAGACCTCGCCCTGGCCCAGATCGCCGGGCTGGGCGCTACGGTGGCGATCCTGTTCGGCATGAACCCGCACGCCGGTAACACCTACTGGGTCAGTCTGGCCTTCACGTTTCTGGGTGCGACCATCTTCGCTCTGCTCCGCATGCGACGGGTGCACATTCCACAGGAGGCGATCATTGGAATTGCCTACGCCGTAGCCTCTGCGGCGGCGATTCTGGCCATGAGCAAAGCCACCGGTGAAACCGAGCATCTGAAAGACATGCTGGTGGGGAACATTCTGGCTGTCTCCGGTCCGGAGGTAGCCAAGACCGCGGCGTTGTATGCGGCCGTTGGCCTGTTCCACTTTGTCTTCCGCAAGAAGTTCCTTCTCATTTCCATCGATCCCAAGGGCGCCGAGGCCCAAGGCATCTCTGTACGTTTCTGGGACTTCCTGTTCTACGCTTCGTTCGGATTCGTCGTTACGTCGTCGGTCGCCATCGCCGGGGTCCTGCTGGTTTTCTGCTACCTGATCGTTCCCTCCGTGGGCGCCATGCTGTTCGCGGATCGGATTGGATGGCGCTTGGCCATCGGCTGGACCATGGGAACGCTGGTTTCAGCGCTCGGCGTGTATCTGTCCGTCCTGCTGGATCTACCGACTGGCGCCACCATCGTTTGCACGTTCGGGGCGGTTCTCGCGTTAATGTTTCTTGTTCACCTTCTTCTCGACCACCAGCGGAGGGAAGCAGGGGCGGGACTATCCGGTGCAGAAGTGGCTGTGGAGGCGCCCGGCGGCAGCCGGAAAGTGGGTGTTGGCTAGTCCCGCCTCGTTGGGCGCTTTACGCGAGCGTTCGCAGTCAACCAGAGCGCCAGGTGAGCAGGACGGGCTCGAAACTTCGTCAGACGGTCACGGGACTAGGGTCAGTCCTCCGTGCGGGTGGGTTGACGAGCCAGGGCAGGCTTTCCTGCTGCAAACCCGACTTCTTCACAGCAGCCTTTTGCCATCGTGAGGGTGGCCGATTTGATTTCGCATCTGTTTCTGGGATTCTTCGTCAACCCTGCGCTTCAAGAAATGGTGGAGTCCGAGGGTGATGTCCTCCAGGCTTAGAGGTGCCTGGAGAAATCGGGTTTGCATTGTGTGCGCCAGGTTCACTAGAATTATCTTCGGGACTTCAGAGAATCCATCTCTCAGGGAGGATAAGAGTTACTTGAACGAGAAACCGTGGAAGGTCTTGTTGGTGGGAGTATTCCTCGTCTCTAGCGTTGGGACGTCACTCCTCGGGGCCCAGGCGCACCAGTCCGCAGCACGCCCGGTTCTGAGTGAAGCCACACGCGAGAAAGTATTGCGCTATATCCGTGAGCGCTTTGGCGTTCCCGATGCCGTGCACCTCTCCTTCGGCGCGCTGCGCAACTCGTTTGCCTCCAACTTCTATGAAGCCTCCATCACTGTGGACGACGGCAAGACCAAGCATGACCAGGCGGTGTGGGTTTCCAAGGACTCGCGTTACCTGATCATGGGCAGCATGGTTGATTTAGACGAAAATTCGAGCCCCGAGATGATTCGCCGCATCCGTGTGGCCTTCAAAGTCTCAGATAAGGTAGGACTCTCGCTAGGGAGTTTCCACCGTTCGGCTTCGGCCGATTTCCAGGAGGGGACGCTCACCGTGGAAGAAGGCAAGGCGAAGCAGGACCGGGCCTTGCTTCTCTCCCGGGATGGCAAGCACCTGATCTTGGGCGAAATCTACAGCTTGAACGTCGACCTCCAGCAGCAGGTCCTGCGCACCATTTCGCTCCACAATGTGCCTTCGCAAGGGCCGGCCAGCGCTCCCGTCACAATTGTGGAGTACTCCGACCTGCAATGCCCGTCGTGCGCAGCAGTGCACGTGTTCTTTGAGACCCAACTGCTGCCTCGCTACGGTAACAAGGTGCGCGTGGTCTTCAAGGAATTTCCGCTGGCGGGCATTCACGACTGGTCTCCGACGGCGGCGATCGCTTGCCGGTGCGCTTATGAGATTAACCCTTCCGCTTACGTGCCCCTGCGCACGGCGATCTTCCGCGCCCAGCAGCTCATCAACGCCACCAACCTCCGGGACCTGCTGCTTACTTACGGCGAGCAGGCTGGGGTGGACCGTGTGAAACTGGCCGCATGCGTCGATTCCAAGTCTTCGCTGCCGCGCGTGCAAGCCGATGTCGCGGAAGGCAAGCGCGTAAACGTCGATAGGACGCCCACAACCTTTATCAATGGGAAGATGATCATCGGCCTGCCCTCTCCCGAGACCTATTATCAGGCTGTGGATGAAGCCCTGCGCGGCGCGAAGTGAGGTTTACTGCAGATTCGCCGAGCCGGACCCGGGCCCGGATGATGAATTGCAAATGTGCTCGCCGGATCTCGCGTGCACCAGAACCACCGAAATTGCGTTTGAACAGAGGCGTGGCTAGAATCGCATTCTGCGCCTCCGCTGTTTCCTGCTCGAGCGAAAGGAGTTCGCCGTTTCGATGAAACGCCTTGCTTCCCTCCTTCAAAGCTTCGTTGTTCTGGGGCTGCTGGCTGCGGTTCTCGCCGTGCCCGCGCCGGCCCCGGCCGCACAGGCGCCGAACCAAGCGGCGATGCGCGAGAAGATCATTCAGTACATCCGCCAGCGCTTCCATATCCCCGACTCGGTCAAGCTGACGGTAGGCGATTTCCGCGAAAGCGTCTACCCGGATTTCTACGCGATCACACTCACCCTCGACGACGGCAAGGACAAGAAATCGCAACCCTTTTTTGCTGCGAAGGACGGGCGCTATTTGGTGGATGGGAGCATCTACACGCTCGGCGGCGATGCGCGGAAGGATATCATCCAGCTCATTTCGCTCGCGGACGAGGCCACGCAGGGCCCAGCCACCGCCCCGGTCACGCTGGTTGAATACTCGGACATGGAGTGCCCTGTCTGTGCGCGTTTCCATGAGACGCTGGAGACGGACATCATTCCCAAGTACGGCGACAAGCTGCGTGTGGTTTTCAAGGAATTTCCTCTTACCAGCATCCACGATTGGGCGCTCACTGCGGCGGTCGCCGCACAGTGCACCTATCAGATCGATCCCTCCAGGTACGTTCCCTACCGCTCCCTGGTTTACAAGAACCAGAGCGCGCTCGATGCGGACCATATCCGCGACGAGCTGCTCCACCTGGCCGCGGAGGCAGGAATCGATAATATGAAACTGGCTTCCTGCATTGACTCGCAGGCCTCGATCCCGCGTATCGAGGCAAGCACCCGCGAAGCGCAGGCCCTCGGCATCGCTCAAACCCCTACCAGCTTCATCAACGGGCGAGCCTTCGTCGGTGCTCCCCCGCTGGCCGACATCTACAAGCTCATCGATGAAGCTCTGAGCGATTCCAGGTAATCCGCCTTGTGTGAGTCCCGAGCAGGCTGGTCTCGTGACCGCCTGACGTAGATCCGGGCGCGTTCCGTCCACGCGACGCCTTGATTGACTCCGGACGCTTCCGTAAAGCGCCTGACCAGGTGGGCACGCTCTCCCCAAGGGAGAGTGCTGAACGTAGAGATGTCGGCGCAGGGTGGCCCCCCCCGCTCCACTAATCGAAAATCGAAAATCGTGCGGCCCACCGCGCCTGTCCGCAACTGTGGACAATGGCGAGATGTTGGTTTTGTTATATGTGCCTGCCGTGGGACGTGCCCTGTAACGCGGGGGGTGCGTGCTTCGTCTGAGGAATGGAGAGGGAGGAGGTTCAAATATGCGTCGGAAAACTGCGTTTGGCACGATAGGCCTTTTGGTGTTGCTGGCCGCGGCCATTGTCGCGTGGGGTGAGGAAGGACAGGAGGGGACGGCCCGTTGGCAAGGGCCGCATGAAAGCGGGATTCAGGGCCCTTCCGGTGACTTTGGACATCAGGGAAGGGGTCGGTGGGACGGGCGGCACGGATTCGGAGGTGGGGCGGGCCTTGTGGGTCTGGCCGACAATCCCCGAGCGCGGGCCTATCTGAATCTGACGGACCAACAGGTCGACCGCTTGCATCAGATTGCCGTAGATTCGGAGAAATCCTCTGTGAAGACTCGCGCAGATCTCGAATTGCGCAGCATCGAGCTGCGCGAACTGCTGCGGGCTGATAACCCGGATCACGATGCGGTCATGAAGAAAGTTCAAGAGATTTCCGAGCTGCGCGGCCAGAAGATGAAGCAGCATATGGAAACCCTGCTCACGGCAAAGAGCGTCCTCACAACGGAGCAGCAGAAGAAGCTGCGCTCCTTCAGGGAGAATCGCGGCTTCGGCGCTCCTGGGCGCGAACACATGATGGAACACCACGGAGGCCAGGGCCGGCCTTTGGGCCGCCCGGGCGCTCCTGGCGCCCCGGCTGCGCCTCCCGCGCATCCTGACGAGCCGCCGGTTCAGTAGGGAAGATCCTCGTCGTGATTCCCCTCTAGGATAAGGAGGGGCTGGGGGGTGGTTGACGTTCGGTTCTACTCCTTGAGCCCCCCAACCCCTCCTCAGCCAACGGGGGAGCGCTGCTGTTCTCGGGACACTCCACACACTCCGCTTTGCACGCGGATTCCCTGCGACATATAATTGGATGTTTGGGCTTACTGTTCCGGGACTCACTGTGTCTCGCTGGATGCAGGGATAGACCTGTGGCTACGGTGCCTCCCGGTTAGGGAGTAAGGAATCCTTGAGCGCGAGCGACAATCGACCCACCGACCACCCTGCCGTTGCCGAGGCCCCCGGACCGGCCGGGTCCGTCGGGAGGGACCTGTGGGCGCGGCCGGGCGTGAACGCAGCAACCGAAGCCCCTGCCCCTGGCGCGGCCAGGACAAGTTTGCCTGACGAGGCCATTGTTGTCCGCGGGGCGCGCGTCCACAACCTGAAGAATATCGACTGCACGATCCCCCACAACCAGCTCACCGTCGTCACGGGGCCTTCGGGTTCGGGCAAATCCAGTCTGGCCTTTGACACCCTCTATGCCGAAGGCCAGCGTCGTTACGTGGAATCACTTTCGGCTTACGCTCGCCAGTTCCTGGAACGGATGGAGAAGCCGGACGTCGACGAGATTGCGGGCATCGCGCCCCCGGTGGCCATTCGCCAGAAGAACACGACGCGCAATCCGCGCTCGACGGTCGCGACGGCAACCGAAATCTACGATTACCTGCGTCTGCTCTTTGCCCGCATTGGCGTCACGGAGTGCTACCGCTGCGGGGAAGTTGTAAAGAAGGATCACGTCGATGACATTGCCGACCGGGTCCTGGCTCTGGAGCCGGGCCGCCGCTTCTACGTGCTGTTTCAGGTGAATCCTGGCGCTGCGCCGCCGGGAGCCTCTGAAGGTGTCGCGCGCGAGCTGCCCTCGTCGAAAGTCCGGAGTTCCGCAAGACGTAAGCGGCCCGCGGCAGCCAAGGCCGCCACGCTGACAACTCCTCCACCCCTGGCGGTTCCCACGCTGCCCGGCGACGAGGTGAAGCCGCGGCTCTTCTCCCTTCGTCAGCGTGGCTTCAACCGGTTGTACCAGCAGGGACGGGTTTTTGAATTCTCCACACCGGAATCGCTGCTGGACGTGGATTTCTCGAGGCCCGTCTACATCCTCGTGGACCGCCTGGCAGCCGCGCCGGAGATTCGCCAGCGGCTGATCGATTCTGTGGAACTCTGCTACCGCGAATCCGGCGAGGCGATTCTGGAATTCGTTTCACCCGACCTGGCCACATTGCCCGAACGCTGGGTCTTCAATGAGCGCTTCGAGTGCAAGCGCTGCAGGATTGTTTATCAGGACCCTGAGCCGAGTTTGTTTTCTTTCAACAATCCTTACGGAGCCTGCCCGCGCTGCCAGGGATTCGGGAACACAATCGATTTTGATCTCGACCTGGTGATTCCTGATAAGAATAAGACGCTGGCTGAAGGCGCCGTCGAGCCCTGGACGAAGCCTCGCTATCGGATGCCCTACAACGAAATGCGGCGCGCGGCGCGCGCCCGTGGTATTCCCCTGGACTTTCCCTATTACCAGCTCACCTCCGAGCAGCGCCGCTGGCTGGTGGAAGGTGCCGACGATTTCCCGGGCATTCGCGGCTTCTTTGAGTACCTGGAGCGGAAGAAGTACAAGCTCCATGTGCGGGTCTTCCTGAGCCGCTATCGCGGCTACACGTTGTGCCCGGAATGCCAGGGCGGACGGCTGCGTCGCGAGGCATTGCACGTCCGCATCAACCAGAAGAACATTACGGACGTCTGCCGTATGTCGATTCAAGACGTCTACGACTTCTTTAACGAGCTCCGCGTGTCGTCCCAGCAGCAGACGATTGCGGACAAGGTTCTGGAAGAGATCCGGTCGCGACTAAAATTCCTCTATCGAGTGGGCCTGGAATACCTGACCCTTGACCGGCTGGCCTCGACACTGTCCGGGGGCGAGTCGCAGCGCATCCAGTTGGCCACCGCGCTCGGCTCCAACCTGGTCGGAGCGCTCTATGTCCTCGATGAACCTTCCATTGGTCTTCACCCCCGCGACACAGGACGACTGATCGAGATTTTGAAGACCCTGCGGGATCTGGGAAACACCGTGCTGGTGGTCGAGCACGATCCGGAGATGATTCGCGCGGCGGACAAACTCCTGGACCTGGGCCCCGGCGCCGGCGAGCACGGCGGTCGCATCATTTACGAGGGGAATTTGGAAGGGCTCCGCGCCGATCCGCATTCGCTCACGGGACGCTATCTTTCCGGAGAACTGCAGATTCCCGTTCCTGACGAGCGGCGCAAGCCGGGCAAGGCCTGGTTGCGCGTGCGCGGCGCTCGCCAGCACAACTTGAAGGCGATTGATGTCGAGATTCCCCTCGGGCTCATGGTGTGCGTCAGCGGCGTCTCCGGTTCGGGGAAATCCACACTGGTTCACGACGTGCTGTACAACGCGCTGATCTCGCGCCGCGGCCTGCCCGCGCCCCGCGCTGAGTGTGAACGCATCGAAGGCGACCAGCAGCTTCGGGATATCGTGCTCGTGGATCAGTCGCCGCTAGGTCGCACTCCGCGCTCGAATCCCGTCACCTATATCAAAGCCTTTGACGTCATTCGCGACGCTTTCGCTTCCACGCCCGAAGCGCGCAAGCGCGGTTACACTCCCGGATACTTCTCCTTCAACATCCCCGGCGGACGCTGCGAGACCTGCCAGGGCGACGGCACGGTAACCATGGAAATGCAGTTTCTCGCCGACATTGAATTGGTCTGCGAGGAGTGCCGCGGGCGCCGCTTCAAGCCCAGCATTCTGGAGATTCAATACAAGGGGAAGAATATTTACGAGGTCTTGCAGATGACCGTGAAGGAGGCGTTGGCCTTCTTTTCAAATGTCCCTAAGTTGACCGGCAAGATCCGTGTGCTGGACGAGGTGGGGCTGGGATACTTGAGATTGGGTCAGTCGGCCACCACGCTTTCTGGAGGTGAGGCCCAGCGCGTGCGCCTGGCCGCCCATCTGGCTCACCAAGCCAGCGAAAACACCCTCTTCATCTTCGACGAGCCCACCACGGGTCTGCACTTTGACGACATCAGCAAGCTGCTGGCGGCTTTTCGCCGCCTGATTGAAGCCGGCGCCACCGTCCTGATCATCGAACACAACATGGACGTGCTGAAAACTGCGGACTGGATCATCGACCTCGGCCCCGAAGGCGGCGATTCCGGAGGTTATGTAGTGGCCGCGGGTCCGCCTGAGAGCCTGGTGAAGAACCCGCTCTCTTTCACCGGAAAGTTCCTGGCGAAATATCTCTCTAATTCCAAGGTGCCGCGTGGCCTGGCGCGAACGAAGAACTAATCAACTCGCCGCGTATCATTCCCGTGGAGCCTGCCTGCGTAAGCAGGGCGGGAATCCAAAAAGGGGAAGACTGGACCCCCGCTTTCGCGGGGGTGACCCGGCAGAGCACGTGCTGCCCGTGGCCTCACCCATTACGAAAGCGTCGGGACAAGTCCCCGCGAAAGCTACCTGTGCCGGCAAGGCGGTAATCCATGGAACAGTCATTCCCGCGAAAGCGGGAATCCACTTGCGCTTCCCGCTCCCGATCTTCACGCTGCAACTTCCCCACGCTTTCGTCGACACCGTACTTGCGCTCCTGCTGTTGACTCCGGCTTTAGCGCTTGGCGCTCAGACGCGCAAACCACCTTCTGCATCGCAGGCAGCAGACGTGCCCGCGCTCCTGGAGACCGCCCAACAGGCGCTCAATCGCAATGACTTTGCCGAAGCTGTGAAGGCGCTCGAAGCCGTCGTAAAAGCGCAGCCGGACGTGGCCGTGGCGTGGTTCAACCTGGGCTACGCTTACACGGGGCTTCACCAGGATGCCGAGGCAATCAAGGCTTACCAGAAAACGTTGGAACTCGCGCCCGACCTCTTTGAAGGACGGCTGAACTTGGGAATCCTCTTTCTCGAGCAGAAGCAATCGCAAACGGCGCTTGAGCACTTGCGGAAGGCCACAACTTTGAAACCCGAGCATGCCCGTGCCCACTTGTATTATGGCCGGGCGCTCGCCCAATCCGGCCAGGCAGAGGGTGCGGCGAAGCAATTTCAGGAGGCTATCCGCCTCGACCCGCGGATGGCCATTGCCCAGTTTGATCTCGGCCAGCTCGAGCTTCAACAGAAACGCCCGGCTGAGGCGCTGGCGGCATTTCAGAAAGCCCTGGCGCTGGATCCGAAACTCCCGCAGGCGGAGCTTGGCTCAGCCCTGGCCGCCGAAGGCCTGAAGGACACGGCGCAGGCAGTCGCGCATTTCGAGAAATACCTGGCGATGAAGCCGGATGACTTGGAGACGCGCTTCCATCTGGCGCGATTGTACCTGCAGCAGAACCAGAACGAGCCGGCGCGCGACAGCCTGGAGACCGTCTATCGCGCCAAACCGGACCTGCCTGGCCTCACGGCGGCGTTGGGTGATGTTTACGCGCTCCTCAAGAAACTACCTGAGGCGGAGAAGTTTTATCGCTTAGCCCTAACCGCCCAGCCTGACGCTGCCGATCTCCATCGGGCGCTCGGACAGACCCTGCTCGATGAACAGAAGTATACGGAAGCTGAGGGGGAGTTCCGTACCGCCCTGACTCTGGACTCGCACAGCCGCGATGCCGCTTACGGGCTGGCCACCAGCCTTTACTTCGAAAAGCGCTACGCGGAGGCCATCCCTCTTTTCGAACAGTTGGCACGCGTTCCTGACCCGCCCTCCTTGCTGTTCTTCGTCCTGGCGACGTGTTACGATCACCTGCACGCCCGTCCAGAAGCGCTGGCGAATTACGAGCACTTTCTGCAACTTTCGAGTGGCCGGGCTCCCGATCAGGAGTGGCAAGCGCGGCAACGCGCAAAGCTCCTCCGACGCGAGCTTGGGAAATAGCTATAATCTGATTCTATGCTGTGGCGACGCTCGATCTGCCTCCTGGCCAGCTTGGCCGTTTGGGGGATGGTTTCTTTGCCGGGCTTGTGTGCCTTCGGGCGCGAGACCGAGGAGCAGTTGCGGGAGCGTATCCAGAGCGAACAGAATCCCGTGAAAAAAGCGAAGTACGAGATTAGGCTCGCCCACTTGGAACTCCAGCAGGCCCGGGACGCCTATGAACAGGGCAACGTCCAGTTGGGCGCCAAGCTTCTTGAGGCGTTTGCCGAGCACATGACGACTTCCTGGAAAATCCTCCGGGATTCCGGCCGGCAGGCCGCCAAACAACCGCAGGGTTTCAAAGAACTGGATATTTCACTTCGCCAAGATGTCCGCTTGCTGGAAGACTTGCGGCACCGGGTGGCCTACTTCGATCGCGGCCCCGTGGATAAAGCCGCGCAGGAAATGGAGCGGATTCGGTCTGAGGTTCTTCGCGCTCTGTTTCCTGGCGTTAAACACCGGGCCCCCAACCCTCCGGCAGTCCCGAAGAAATTCGTTACCTCCGGAGCCTCTTCGGAAGTGCGGTGATCGTCGTATGCGAACCCTGATGATTTCCATTCTGCTGCTGGTGGGCATAGTGGGGGTGACGCCCGGGACCCAGAAGGGTGATTACCTCAGTGATGACGAGGCGGACCAGCTCCGAGAAGCGCAGGACCCTTCGCAGCGGATCCAGACATACTTGTCCTTTACGCAAGTCCGGCTTGACCGGATCGAGAATTTCCGCAACAAGCCACCCGACCCAGATTACGATGTTGGCGACTACCTCAACAAGCAGTTGGACCAGTATATCCGCATCACCGATGAGCTGAAGAACTCGATACAGGATCACTACGACCGTCACAACGATATGCGCAGCGGTTTGAAGAAGTTTCTCGAAATTGGCCCCAAGCAACTGGAGCAGCTCCGGCGCATTCAGCAAACTCCCGATCCTTACACCGCCGATTACCGCAAATCCCTCGGCGACGCTGTCGACGATTTCAACGACGCGCTCGACGGTGCCACCAAAGCACTCTCAGGCCAGTCGAAGTTACTTGGGGAACTCAAGCGGGAAGAAAAGGCGGACGCCCTCGCCGCCCAAGAGCGTGAGAAGGAAGAGAAAAAGCGCGCCAAGGAAGAAAAGAAACTGAGGAAGAAGGAGCACCGGAAAGGCGTCCCCGGCGCCCAGGACGAGGATTGAGGCTGGCTTGTCATTCACACCGGTTATCGAACAACCCGAACAGATGGCCCTGCCGCTGGCTCAGCCAGACCTCAGTGAAGTGTTCCGCCGGGTTTTCGACCGCCTGCGAATCAAGTCCCCTGTGGTGAGTATTGGCGCGGGGTTCCATCCCTTCGCGGGTTTACGCAGCACGATCAACCTGCGAAACGGCGAGGTAAGAGCCCGCGTCTCGGACGTGCTTGCGGAGGCTTCACCAGTGGTTCTGGAGGCGTTGGCGGAAATCTTGCTCGCACGCATCTTCCGACGTCGCCCCTCGCGCGAGGCCCGCGAGTGTTACCTGGCGTACACATTCCGGCCGGTGGTTCGCAGCCGCATCGACGCGGCGCGGCGCGAGCGCGGTTCAAAGCGCCTGTTGCCTGCCCGCGGCCGCTGCTATGACCTGGAAGAGATTTTCCGGCGCTTGAATCGTCGCTTGTTCCACGACCAGCTTCCCATGCCTCGCCTCGGCTGGAGCCGGAAACGCTCTCGCACGCTTCTGGGCCATTATGATTCCGGGCACGCGACGATTAGCGTCAGCCGCACGCTCGATTCGCCCTCCGTTCCTCGCTATCTGGCGGAATACGTCGTTTACCACGAAATGCTGCACATGCGATTTCCCGTCGAACGGCGAGGTCATCGGAGAGTGATGCACTCGCGGGAATTCCGCGAGGCCGAGAAAAAGTTTCCCAAATATGAACTAGCCTGCCGGCAGATCAAGCACTTCTGCGCCTGATGATCCATCCTGGAAGGCGCTGCGAGGAGGAATGACCTATGGCCCGCACACGATGTGATGTCATTCCCGCGAAGGCGGGAAACCGTTATCTTTTCGCTTTCTTTGCCTTGGCGTACTTGCTTCTTTCTTTCGTCCCCGCTCGCAGCGTCCGCGCGGCGGACGCGCTCACCGTGACTTCGCCCGATGGCAAGCTGGAGATTTCCTTTGCGCTCAAATCCAATCCCCAGCCCTACTTGCCCGGCGAGCGTGCCTACTACCGCATCACCTACCGGGGCGTCCCCGTTTTGACGGATTCTCCCCTGGGCCTCGACTTCGAAGGCGCCCCGCCGCTGGACCATGACTTCGAAATCGTCAATACGGACCGGCATTCCCATGACGACGTGTGGACGAACCCCTTCGGTGCCCTGCGGAATGTCCCCGACCACTACAATCAGCTCAGAGTTTCGCTCCACGAGAAGCAGTCACCCGGGCGTCGCGTTGACCTGATTTTTCGCGCCTACAATGAAGGCGCCGCCTTCCGCTATTTCCTGCCTCAACAAGCCGCGCTCGAAAAGTTCACGCTCATGGCGGAGAACACGGGTTTCTATTTCGCTCGCGATGCCTCGGCTTTTGCTTTGGACCTCGGCCGCTTCAACACCAGCAACGAAGGCGAGTACGGCCGCACACGTCTGAATCTGATCAAACCTGCCTCCATCATCAACCTGCCGGTGCTCGTGGACATTCCCGGCGGGCCGTGGGTGGGCCTCTTGGAAGCCGACCTTACGGACTACGCCGGCATGTATGTGGGGGGCGTCCCGGGATTCGAAAATGCCCTGGTCAGCAAACTCTCACCGGGTCCAACACGCATGGACCAGGTTGCGGTCAGCTCGACGCCCAAGACCTCGCCGTGGCGCGTGCTCTTGATTAATGATCGCCCCGGCGGCCTCATTGAATCCAGTTACCTGATCCTGAACCTCAGCGCTCCTTCGGCGATCGCCGACACTTCCTGGATCGAGCCCGGCAAAGCGGCGTGGGATTGGTGGTCAGGAAGTTTCGCTCGCAACGTCAGCTTCAAACCCGGCATGAACACCGCGACGATGGAGCATTACATTGACTTCGCCGCCGCACACCATCTTCAGTACATGCTTGTGGACGCGGGTTGGTACCCGGCGAAGGACTACACGCATCCGGAAGATATTCTAAGATACGTCCCAGAGGTGAACATCCCGGAGATCATTGCTTACGCGAAGCAGAGGGGCATTAAAGTGTTGTTGTGGGTCTACTGGGGAGCGCTTGACAAGCAGATGGATGAAGCGCTGGACCTTTATGCGAAGTGGGGTGCAGCCGGCATCAAAGTGGATTTCATGGATCGCGATGACCAGGAGATGGTGAACTTCTACGAGCGCCTTGTCCGTCAGGCGGCAGCGCATCATCTCGCCGTGGATTTTCATGGAGCGTACAAGCCCACAGGTCTGCGCCGAACTTATCCCAACCTCCTCACGCGCGAAGGCGTGATGGGCATGGAATACAGCAAGTGGAGCGACCGCGTGACGCCCGAACATGACGTCACCCTTCCGTTCACGCGCCTGCTCGCCGGTCCCATGGACTACACCCCGGGATGCTTCAACAACGCCACACGCGAGCAGTTCAAACCCCGGCACATCGAACCCATGTGCCAGGGAACCCGGGCTCATCAGTTGGCCATGTATGTGGTTTTTGAAAGTCCGCTCGTGATGCTCTCGGATTACCCCGAATCTTACGACAACAATCCCGGCATGGAGTTTCTAGAAAAGGTTCCTACCGTTTGGGATGAAACGAAAGTTCTGAACGGCGAGCCCGCCCAGTACGTCACCATAGCCCGGCGCAAGGGTGACAACTGGCATCTCGGCGCGATGACGAATTGGGACGCGCGCGACCTTGACGTTCCGCTCAGCTTCCTGGGTGCGCACGAATATGAAGCGCAGATCTTCGCCGATGGGACGAATGCGAACAAAGATGCAACCAGCCTCGCGATCTCAACCCAGCGTGTGAAGGCAGGGGACAAGCTCACACTGCATCTCGCGCCGGGCGGCGGGGCCGCGGTGATCTTTACGCCAGCCAAGTGACGCAAGGTCTTGCACGATTCTTTCTCCCGGGGGTTACGCTGGGCGCTGGTGTGCGCCATGTGCCGGGGCAAGATGATAGCCCGAGGTCCTGCTATGCCGTATTGCCCTCAGTGTTTCATCGAATACCTGGAAGGCACCGCCCAGTGCGAAGACTGTGGAGGTGATCTCGTTCCCGGCTCGCCGCCCGAGGCCCCGCCGCCCATTGAGATTGGCGATGCAAAAGACATGAAGCTCGTCTCGGTGCGTGTCTTTTCCGGAGGTACCGCGCAAATGGATGCTGACCTGGCGCGAAACATCCTTCGGGCGCAGGGAATTCCCTGCGTTCTGCCTGGTGAGACTTCCGCTAAATTGCTCCCGGTGCTGGATGTCCCTCTTTTGGTTCGCGAAGAGGATGCGGAAAGAGCGGCCCGCGTCCTTGAGGAGTATCTCGACACGGACACCACGGCGGGCACGGAAGAGGCGGATTCTATCTAGTCCCTAGGGAGACCCCCCGGCTCTGCCGGGGAGGCAGTAGAAGTTTGACAAATACCGGAGTCCATCGGGGAAACTCCTTAACGTGAGCCGCCAAAGCACACGAAAAGGAGCTCCACGATGGACGAAAAGGAAAGCCTAAACCATACGAAGTGGGAGTGCAAATATCATGTAGTCT
>JAIQEZ010000116.1 GCA_020073545.1 Terriglobia bacterium
TACGTCGGCGGTGTCGCGGTGCCGCCGGCGTTCACCGCGTTGCAGTGGTTCTTCGTCAACCTCGCGGGCACGCTCGGCGTCCTCTGGGCGATCGTGCGCCTGGTGCGGCCGTTGCGTTTCCTCGGGGTCGCCGACTACTCCGCAGGCCAGAACTACCCCAACTATTTTGGACGCAAGTTCAGATTGTCTGAATACCAGACGGACTTCTACGTTTATTTCATCGAGAGAGCATTGTCGTTAGTTCGACCAGGGGGTAGGGTGTCATTCATCGTATCGGACTCGTGGCTGAAGTCCGAACACATTTCAAAATTGAGGAACCACCTGCTCCGCGAGCAGCGGATTGACCTGTTGGCGGTTTTCGATTATCCCGTTTTTGCCCAGGCTACACTGGAAAACTCCCTTTTCATTGTAGCCGTTCAAGAGAGGCCAAAACCTATCCCAATCATCCGGTTTCTTGCCCCGGACGCCCCATCGGAGGTAACCAAACTTGAGCCGCGAGATGCAATCAAGAAAGGTCTGATCGATCCACGCGGCTCATCCGCGGCTGAGAAAATCATCGGCAAAATCGACAAGGCGTCGACTAGCTTGGATCGTTTCGTGAAGGTCAACAGAGGAATTCATGCCTATCGGACAGACGGCTACGGGAAGTCCAAATTTGGGCCGGGGCCGCAAACAAAAAGGGACAAGGCTACGTGTTCATATCATGCGAACGAGCGTCTGGATGAAACGTATCTTCCCGAGCTGAAAGGAAAGGACGTCTTCAGGTATGACTTGAGAAGCGCGGGAAGTTTCCTATCGTACGGGCCTTGGCTAGCTGAGCCGCGCGAACCAGAATTCTTTTTCAGGCCCAAGGTAGCGCTTCGTAAAATTCTAGGGCCCAAGCTGCATGGCACATTTATCGAAAAGCCGATGGCCCTTGACCAGTCTCTCTATATCCTTATCTCAGCCAATGAAGATTCTTCGATGCTGAAATTCCTCCTGGGGGTTTTGCTTTCACGTCTTGGAGCTTGGTATCTGCGGACGAAATACGCAATCTACGACACTCTCTACCCCTGGTACACAAAAAGGCAATTGGCATCCTTTCCGATGAAAGAGAAAGACGACCGCATGGTGAAGCTGGTCGAGCGCATGCTGGAACTGAACAAGAAGAAGCATTCTGGCAAGCTTGCCCCCTCGGAACTCGACCGCCTGGAGCGCGAAATCGCCTCGACCGACCGCGAAATCGACGAAGTGGTTTACGCGCTTTATGGAGTTACGAACGAAGAGAGGAAGATCATCGAAGGTGCGCTGTAGCGGCGCTCTACGAGCGCCGGCTTTTTTAGGGGAGTGGGACAATGGAAACTCTCAAGAGGGCCGAGGACGTTCAACAACCGGACGCAAGGAGCGACTCCTACGTTCGCCTGGACACGGGGCGACCCGTCACTTTTCAAGATCGCTACTCGGCGATTGCGACCGTTCGGTTGAATCCAGGCGCGCCGGAGGACGTGCGCAGCTACTTTGCCACAATCCAGAATCTTTGTGTCTATGCCTGGTTTGCCTATGATTTCTACGCGCTGGTCGTTTTCCTAAGCTACACCCTCATCGAGATGGCCTTGAGGCTGCGGTTCGCAATCACGGGAAAGGACACACGAACCCTCCAGAATTTGCTCGAAGAGGCCATAAAGCGCAATTCGATCCAAGAGAAGGCCTTTTCTCACATGCGACGAATCCGGCAGCAACGAGCGTTGAGTCTCAGGCTGGAACGCCAGATACGAAAAATGCCCAGATCGAGTGTTCCAAAGAGCGACTATCCAAAAGTCTTGCTCCAAACACTGCCTAAGCTGCGAAATGCATTTGCCCACCCCCGGATGCACGCGATTTATCTGCCGGGAGATGCGCTGTTTGCGCTGCGATTCGCAGCGGATTTTGTCAATCAACTCTTCAGTCCGCCCAACAGTGATGAGAGGGACCAGCGTCGGACCCCTTGTTGAACCGAGCGTGCAGCCGCGGTACGGCATTGTGCGCCGCGGGTTTTTGGCTTGGAAACGCCCCACGGCAGAAAAACCGTGCCGTGGCTACCAAGACTGCCAAAACTCTGACCCCGCCGACAAAGCCTGGCACGACCGCTTGGTGGCGCTGGTCGACCGCATGCTGGAACTGAACAAGAAAAAGCACTCCGGCAAGCTCGCGCCTTCCGAAATCGACCGCTTGGAGCGCGAAATCGCCTCGACCGACCGCGAAATCGACGAACTGGTTTATGAGCTTTACGGCATTACGGACGAGGAGCGCAAAATCATTGAAGGGACGTGGGGGCCGGAGGGAGCGCAGAGCTTGAGCGGCAGGAATTCACGCTGTGCGGAACAAGCCGTCGGGTTTGAATCGGTTGTTCCCTTAGGTTAAGCTAAGCATGAGAGGGAGCGTCTCGAGGCACTGGGGACGGCAGTGAAGGGCGATGCAGGAGAAGATTCGAGACCCGACGGGGTTCGAGGCGATCCTGACGGATGAGTGTTGGGCTCACATTACCGCGCGCCATCCTGAGATGGGGCCGTTCAGGGAATTCGCGGTGGAAGTCTTACGACAACCTGACGGCGTTTATTTGGGCAAAAGGGATCCCGCGCGACGGATTTACCGGAAGAGATACGTGTCCGTTCCTGGGGTGGGGGATTCGCTCGACCTGCTGGTTTTTGTGGGAAACGCTGACGGCTATGTCGCAACGACTTACTTTGCAGCATATTCGTTTCGGATGTTAGGTACACAAATATGGCCTACAAGCTAGTGCAAGAGTTCAAATTCGAGAAGGTGGATTATAGTTACGACCGCCGGGGCGACGTCCTGGATATCTCTTTTGGACCACCAGCTCCGGCGATTGCGCTACAAGTTGAGGATTGGCTAGCTATTCAGTTGCGGCTTGATCCTCCCTCGCTTCAGGGGATGACCATCGTTGGGTTTAAGAGAATATTCGAGAAGATGAATCGATATGCCGAGAGGGAATTGCCCAAGCGCATGAGAAGATTGGCCAAAGTCGAGATGTCCATAGCTTACGATGATGAGTCGGACACTCTTGCTTATCGCTGGGAAGAAGATGGATCCTCTGTGCGCCGACTGCTGAGAAAGCTCTTCTTACCCGGAAAGGGGAAGCCTACGATTTTTGAGCCATTGTCGAAGGGAGGAGCCGTTGCGTTGTCTGCAACGCCAGCGGAACAGTCCCTGCATAATGTCTACGTTGAAAAGGCCCTTCCCTCGAAGGACATCGTAGGATTAAAGATCCTTGAGTTCACGAAGTGCGGCCCTGCGGCCTTGGAGGGAATCTTCGGTGCAATCATCGATACCATCTTC
This sequence comes from Terriglobia bacterium, assembly GCA_020073545.1. Lineage (GTDB taxonomy): Bacteria > Acidobacteriota > Terriglobia > UBA7540 > UBA7540 > Bog-366. Next base: position 3,316 of record JAIQEZ010000116.1, read on the forward strand.
GAACCGCCCGCGGAGTACGACGAAAACGTTCACCTGATTACAAATGCGCTGGTGCAGTGCTTCGATTGGCGGAAATTTGCCGCCCTCGCCGCATGACCCCTCCCATCAAAGTCCTCCGCAAGACTCGACCGCCGGGAGCGCGAAGTCGCCTCGACCGACGGCGCGGGCGGTCCGGTCAAGGAGAAAAAGAGGTGTCAGAGAAGGAAGACTTCAAAGACATCATGGCTGAGGAAGTCACGAGAGGGCGTCGGCAGCCGAAGAGGGCTGCAACGCTGGCTCGTCAGCGATGATCAAGAAGGTGGCTGATATACTCGCTGATCCGAGTTGCAAGAAGAGACCTTATCTTGCGGTTATTCGCGACTACGGGATAAAAGAGGGATCGCCCGAGTTTCTTCAACTCTGCGAGTTGTGGGACGCTCGGCACGGCTAGCACCAAGCGCTGTGCGCTCGGCGTTCCTTATCCGCTTGTCTTGTTCTTCGGGGCGCAGCGCAGAAAGGTGGCGTGACACTATCTTTGTGAATCGGTTCGAAAACTCGCGCTAATCCGCTTGCGTTTTCTTGGCATGCTTACCCCTTCGCTCCCTCCATTGTGCTAATGTTAGCACGCTGCATCCCAGCTTAGCAGGGAATTGGCGGCCAGCAGTTTGTGCCACCTGCATTTGCTGGTGGGACTCGGAAGTTCGAGCTTACGCAGGCGCTCCAGAATCCAGGGGGTGCCGACGTGATTCCGCCCCCAGGGGCAGTGCTACATCGGGCGCTACAGCAAGCTCGCGCCGTCCGCCGTCCTAGAAGCGCCATGCACGTCTCACAACCTCACTCCAGCGGGTGTCCAATGAATTTACAGTCTTGCTGGTTCCTCGTTGTCCTGACTTCCCTGGTGAACTTTGGGGCATTGCTGGCCCAGACCACCCCTCCCCATGTTATCGACGCGCACCTTCACCACAATGGTGATCCTGTCTTCCTGAAGAAGCTCGTCGCCAAGCTCGATTCGGTGGATGGACTTACACTCGTCATCACCGCGCCCAAGGACCAGGAGAGTGTGAAAGGGTTTATCGCCAAGCACCCCAACCGGCTGATGGGGCTGGGAGAACTCCAGCTCGACGATCCTCTGGCCGTTGAGCGCGTCGATCGCTTCCACGCCGCGGGCTTCCGCGGTTTGGGCGAAATAACTTCTCCGCTCAAGAATTACGACGACCGCAGTTACTGGCCCATTTACGAGCGCGCGGAAAAATACGGGATGATCATTCTTTTCCACACCGGCATCGTCAACCGGCTCCATCCGGAAATCCCCTCGGACATCAGCGTGGACCGCATGCGGCCCACCACGCTGGACGGCATCGCCCGGCGCTTCCCGAAGCTGACCATCATCGGCGCGCACTTGGGAAATCCTGACTACGCCTGGGCCGCGGAAATCTCGCGCTGGAACCCCAACCTCTATTTCGACCTTTCGGGCTCCTCGCTCATCAAGAAGCAGGACGATCCCACTTTCTGGAAGTCGATTTTCTGGTGGTCCGGCGTGGTGAGCCCGCACACGCCCGCCGGCGGCCCCGACGCCTTCGAGCGGCTGGTATTCGGCTCCGACGTTTTCAATGGAGAGCTCGAGGAATTCGATCGGGAACTCGAACGCTACCACAAGATGCTCGACGCCTGCGGCGTGCCCACGGCCGCGCAGGACAACATCTTTGCCGGCACCATGTGGAAGATTTTGAGCGCGCAGAAGTAGGGCCCGGCTCCCGCAATCTTTGCAACCTCTCCGTCCTGGAGGCCACCCCGTGTTCGTCGCGCCCCGCTAGGGCGCGTTGCTGAGCCGCTCGATATCCCCCTGAACGGTCGTTAAGGTGGGATCCAGCCAGAGCGCGTGCCGATAGGCAGCGAGCGCCTCTTCGTCCATTTCCAAACGGTCCAGGATGCGAGCTCGCAGAACCTCCTGATGCGAGTCGGTGTAGGTCTGCTCCGCCAGCACGACTTCCTGTAAGGCTTCCGGAAAGCGGCCGCTCAGGTAGCACACGCGGCTAAGGCCAAAGTGCGCCCGCCCGTTCAAGGGGTTGAGATCGACGCTGTGCCGGTAAGTGGCTTCCGCGTCCCCCAAGTTATTGTGGTCCTCAAGAACGGTCGCGGCCTGATAGGTGCGCTCCGAAGCGAGCACGCGAGCCTGCTGCCACAGGAGCCCGCCGGCGGCGGCGAGTATCGCCAAGCTGCTGGCCAGTTTCACAGCCCGCAGCCAGGGACTTTGGCGCGCAGGCACGGTTGGCGCAGGTTGGCCTTCGCCTCCCTCCTCAGCGTCATTACCCTGCAGTAGCATCGGGAATGCCAGCAACGTGAAGAGCAGAATGAAAGTCGGCGGGACGGCAAACTGGAAATTGAAGAGTGAGTCCGTCAGGATGGCCGTCACACCCCCCGCGCTTGCGGCAATCCCATAGCGCGCCCACGACCCGGCAGCTTGCCGCAGCACCCGCCTTGCTTGGCGCCCGTATTCCCACAGAACCCAGACAAGCGCCCCGAACCCGAGTAATCCCGCTTCCAGAAGCAATTGCAGCGGGTCGTTGTGGAGAAGACGGTTGTTCGTCCAGTAGCCAACATAGTCGGGATGAGCGGCGAGGAATTTTCCCTGAAACTCCAGGTAGAGGAGTTGGTAAGTGCCCCAACCTGACCCAAGGATCGGATGCTCGGTAAAGATCGGCCAACTGAAACACCACAAATAAACCCTGCCACGGAACTGCGCAGCCAGTCGCTCCGTCAGGGTGAGAATCAGGAGCGCAGCCGGCCAAGACCAGACGGGAGCTACGAACCCAAGGAGGTTACTGCTCGCGCGACCCCCGGGCTGCCGGACTTCTGCCCGTGAACTGCTCTTGTGCAGGACGATCGCCCCGGCGACCGCCAGCCCCGCGGCCAAGCCGAACCACGCTCCTCGTGAGCCCGTCTCGACGATGGCAGCTACCATCACGACCGCGAGACACCACCAAAGTCCTTTGGCCCAGCGCGCTCTCGAAACCGCAGCCAGCGCCAGCGCGGGAAAAATCGCCCCAATCAGGTAGCCGCCCACAAAGTTGGGGTTGCCGAGGGTCGAGTACAGGCGCATGCGCGCTACCATCGTCCCCCAGTTGACGCGATACCCTCCAAGAAGCAGCGGGTCGTAACCCAGTCGCTGCAGCAACGCAATCCCCGCCACCAGCGCCCCCGCCGCTCCGGCCAGCACCGCAATTCTCGAAACCGACGATTCACCCTCGTCCCAGGAAACCAGTAATAGAACCCAGGCAGGCCCGCAAAGGGCCAGTTCGACTTCCAGCAGGCTGAAACGAGGAACTGGACTATTCAGGCAGGAAACCAGTGCCGCAAAGCTGAAAACGAGTAACGACAGGCCCAGGGAGAATCTCCCGCGCCGAAAGGCCGGCCGCCCGATGCCGCTGAGCGCCCATACGGCCAGTCCGACGATGATAAGAGACTTGGTGAGGAAGGATTTGGGCGCGGAAAATTGCTCGGCGAAACCCCGATAAAAACCGAGAGGCACGACCAACAACAGTCCTGCCTCCCAAATCCAATTTCGTGTGCAGGCCCCCAGCGCTCGCGGAAATTTCATGTCGGGATTCTCCCGTGAATTCCCGTGCGCCTACCTGCCCAGCTTCGTCCTGAGAAACTCGAACATCCGGTGACTCTCCTCGCCTCCGGCCTTGGCTCCCATGAAATTGAAGATCTTGCCGTCATTGAAGACGACCCGAAAGATCCCAATGGGCTGGCCTCCCTGTTTCATCTCCCCCAGGCTTTTGACGCCGGTGGCGGGCTCGGTGAAGATCGTCTTGCCGCCCTGAACGAACTTGATCGACCCGGGCGCCAGCAGAATCAGACCCGCTTCACCCTGGTTCCCGAATCCGGGCGCCATCACCTGCTGCATCTTCATCATGAGCTCCATGAACTGCATGTCGCCTTCGCCGAGCAAATAGGCCTCTACGCCAATCGGCATGCTGGCCGAATTGGAAATCCGGAAGGGCTCCTTACCCGGCATGCTCCTCAGAGACGTACCACACGGACCTTCCTGCGCGGTAACCGGAACGTGGATGCGCGCGACGACTCGCTTTGGACCCTCAACCTTGATGCTGTCAGGCTTGAACTCGGCGCCTTGGCAATGAAACTCGAGATCCTTGCCACCCTTGAAGAGATCACCCGTCACCACCACCTCTCCCATACCGCCTGGAGGCGCTGAGTCTGGGCTCATCATGCTCAGCACCTCAGCCGTGCCGCCCGCGCTGGGGTTGATTTCGGGAGACTCCGGAGGACTGGGCTTGGTCTCTTTCTTTGTGCCTTTGGGGATCTTCGGAAGCCTCGGCAGGCCAACCTGCGCGGCGCCGTTCGAGGAGCCGGCTGCCCACATCAGTATCGCAACCATAACCGCGCAGATACACCGGGCACACGAAACATGGCTCATCCTGTACATGCAATCCCTCCTTGGGTTGCTCCGCAAATTGAAGTGTTTGATGCCTGACCCCTGACTACCCTTCGCAAACCTGACGTCAGAATGATACCGCCGCGAGAGTCGCAGCGGCTAGCACCAAGGCACTGGGCTGGGTTGCTGCAACGCTCATCTCTGGCCGACGATCCGGCAGGCGCAGACCACCCTTCCAGGAACAACCTGACCCACGCCCACCTCGACTCGCTTCAGCCAATGCTGCTCAACCTACCCCCAACTGTGAAGGCCTTAGCAAGGTCAACTGCTCAAGGCAGCGCCTTGCGAAGCGAATCGACAATCTTCTGGGAGTCGGAGGAGGAATGCAAGGAACCGGGCGTAAAAATATAAGTCTTTCCAGACTTCAAGATAATGTGGAAGGCGCCGAGATTGGCACCCCCGAAGGTAACGATCTCAATTTCTTTGATGTCACTCAAAGCTACGTCAAAGAGGATCTTGCTGCCCTCTTCATAGCGGAGCTTTCCGGACGACAACACCAATGCCCCCTTCAACTTGCCACGTGTCTGAACGATCTCAGAAGGATTTCCCAAATGGTAAGCTTCATAACGCTGCGTCGCCGCCGAACTGGTCTTGGCGGGCGCGGCGGGAGCCACTGGCGTCGTGGGGGCGGCGGGAGCCTTCCCAGCCACCTCGAAGCGTGCCTCCACCTCGCGCTCATTGGGGTTGATTACGTATAGATTTGTAGCGCCTGGGGCAGCGTCGGGCGCGACCTTGATATGCACAGCGAGTTCCGTGCTCGAGGATGCAGTGGTGTCCAGAACCCGGATGCCCGTATTCGCAAAGCTCACCTTAGTGCCCTGCACAAAGTTCTTTCCCGTGATCTTCACAGTCGTGTCGCTGCCGACCGCGGCGCGCGGGGGGTCCACCGCGGTCACTTCCGGCGTCGTCACTTCCGGAGTGGCGGGGGCGGAAGGTCGAATTTCCGCCACGGGCGCCGGGGGAGCGGGCGGCGCCGCGGGGGCAGCCGGAGCCTGTCCGGAAGCGATCGTGAACGGCGCCGCTGTCGTCCGGCTGGCCGGGTTACTCACCAGCAAGCTCACCGTGCCCGGTTGAGCCGTCCCGTTGATGCTCAGTTCAGCTTCGAGCTGTGTGGCACTGACGCGCTTCGAAGACTCTACGCGGAGGGAAGTGCCTGGAGAGGAAACATAGGCGCCCTGGGAGAAGTTGCGCCCCTGGATGGTGACCGTCAGGTGGGCGCCGGGCGCACCTTGGTTCGGATTGACTTGTTGGATCTCCGGGGTTGCTGCCGGAGAAATATCGGCGTCAGCTTGGGGCGCCGCCAGCGCCGACGCGAACGTCGTCGCGCACAAAATCAGGACGAACACCGCAAGCTGCCTTGCCCACCAAATTCTTGAAATGGAGAAGTCTGGGCGCATCATGAGAGGCTGTCCTTTGGTCAGTGGGGGATTAGACTCAATCGGGCGAATCTTAAGCTCGTATGCCCGGAAAGTCAAGGCCTGGGCCAACCCGGAATCATCGCGACAGCGCCGGGGGCGCGAACCGTCACGCCTTGTCCCGCACTAAGCACTAAAAGCCGATCTGCAGGGCGATGCCCAGCGCCAGCGCGCCGGCAAAGCTGGTGCTGGCGAAGTTCACAATGCCGTTCGTGACCAGCCCTCGCCGCTCGAGCGTGGCGCCCAGGAGGCTGTCGAGTAGGTTTCCGGCGACCGCTCCCGTGAGCGCAATGGCGGCGCCACCTTTCCCGCACAGACCCAGGCCATAGCCGAGCGCCACGACCAGCGCGGAAGCGAGCAGGCCGGCGATGCTGCCTCCCACAGAGACGCCACCATTTTCGCCGGCAGGAACCGGCCGGAAGGTGCTGATCAAGTAGGCACGACTGGAAATCCATTGGCCGATTTCGCTCGAAACCGTATCGCCCGCAGCTTCCGCGAACGCCGCGATCAAGGCCATCAGAAACGCGCTTTCGTGATGCGTGGTGATAACCAGGATGGAAAAGAAGGCCCCCGCCAGCGAGTTGGCCAGAGCCTCGCGCCAGCTCCTTGCGCCTCCGCGTTTTTCCGCCACCCCCCGGGCCGCCTTTCGCGCGTATCCCAGCCGCGTGGCCGTAAAGCCCATCAGGACGAAAATGAACATCAGGAGAAAGCTCTTGTAGCCATAGCCAAGATAAACCGCCACGCCCAACAGGAATCCCGAGATCGCGCCCGAGGGCGTAACCATCTTGAGGCCGAAAGCCAATACCGCCAGCGCGAGATTGATCGCTACGGCCAGCACGATGCGCCGCCCCAGGTACGGCAGGTTGCTATCCAGCGCGCTGCGCTCCACAAAGTGCACGCAGAACAGGAAGGCTCCCGCCACCAGGGGAACGCTGGCGTTGTCATCCAGACGAATCGGGGCAGACTCGGCGAGCGCCCCCACCAGCGCCGCGGCGGCGCAAACCGCCAGCGCGAAATCCGGCGCCACCGCTGGCGCCACCCAACGCGTCAGAACGTACGCGCCTGCCGTGCCGGCCAGGAGGAATCCCACAAAACCCGACCAGGTCTTTTCCCGATTCCAGGGAAGCGCCGGGCCCCGTAGAGCGCTGCCCACGACGTTCGCCATGCCATCGCCCAGGGCCATGATGGCCCACGTCGCGCCGACCACCTGCATGTCGTGGCGGTAAAGAAGGACCAGCCCGAGCACCGAGAGGGGATAGATCACGATGCCGGTCCAGATACCGGTGTCTGGCGGGCTCGCAGGACTCTTGCGTAAGTCCGCCTCCAGCTGGGGCAGAACGACGAGGTTGAAAAGCAGCGCCAGGAGCGCGCAGCCCACGGCCTGCGTCCAGGTGAGATACGGCAGCAGGAACGCGAAGATCAGCATCGACATGTGCACGATCCTGCGCGTAGAGAAAAGCGGCGCGTGTGGCCGCGCGTCCGTCCAGCGGGTGCGCCAGGAACTCATTTGCGCGACATTTTCATTCCTCACAGCGTTGCTGACAAGCAGAAAAGAGTGCACGACGACAAGCCCCCGTCGCGGTCGCAATCCGTGGGGCTCGAGGACGATCGTGTTGACCGCGCATGTCTTGACAGCACCCGAGCCGCTGCGCCATGCTGGGAACTCCATGACGCTCACACTCATCTCCGTTGCCTGCCCCAAATGCGGCTCCGCGGACGTACTCTACTCCTGCAAGCCTGAGTGTTGCTATAACCATGTGTGCAATAACTGCTATACGACGTTTGAGCTGGAGACGACTAAAGTGGGCGAGGTCACGGAAGATTTCGAAATCCCTCCTGACCCCGACCCCAGCGCGCCCACGGCGCCCTGTGCGCGCTGCGGCGAGCCCAGAGTCTTTGCCATTGGCGATGCCGTTTCCCGGCCTCAGTACGTGTGCGCCGCCTGCAAGGCTCTGCTCACGCTCGGGTACACGCAGATTGCCCCGGCGTAACTATGCGCCGGCCGCGGCGGACCGGGCTCCACAAGCCCTTTTGCAGTGTAGTAGCGTGCTAATTGGAGATGCCTTGCTCGATGGCGTTACGCAGGGGGGCGGAGCTTTAGCTCCGCCATGACAGGGCCACACCCAGCAGGGCTTTCAGCCCCTGAAGCTTCAGGGCCTCAAGGCCCCGTTTGCGGGCTTGGCTATTGTCGGACCTGAAGGTCCGACCCCCTGTCTCGAATTCGCCCTGCCCATTTAGGACACTACCTGCGGCCTTTCTGCGCAAGCACCTAGCCCCTCGGGCAACAGACGCCGGGGGGGATGGGCGAGCCGTGAGGGCAGGTCTGCGGGTGCCGGAGGAAGGTGCAGATCTTTTCGGTAACTTCGGGGCTGAGCGAGTGCTCAATCTTGCAGGCGTGTTCGTCGAGCAGGTCCTTGTCGAGGCCGAAGGTTTCGTAGAACAGCCGCTCGGAAAGGCGATGCCGGCGGATGACGTGCCGGGCGCGAGCCTCACCGCGCGGAGCGAACGAAAGACCCGGACCTTCCAGCCGGACCAAGCCTTCCTGCGCCATCAGCAGGAAGGTGGCGCGGTTGCGGGTGAACTCCGGCAGGCCGGCGGATTCCAGAACACTGCGGGCCGTGTCCTCCTGCGCGTGCCAGACGGCCTTCAGCAGGTTATCGATCAATTCTTCTTCGTAAGTTGGAAAAACCGAGACTTCCGTGAGGCGGCCGTGGTGCAGTTCGATGCGGCGCTCGGCCATGCGGCCGATGTCCGGGTCGTGCGTGACCAACACGAGCGTGTGTCCTTCGCGGTGCAGTTCCGTCAGCAGACCCATCACCAGGGTTTCGTTCACTTCGTCGAGATTGCCGGTGGGCTCGTCGGCGAGAATCAAATTGGGCTGATTGATGAGCGCCCGCGCCACGCACACGCGCTGCTGTTCGCCCCCGGAAAGCTGCGACGGCAAGTGCTGCAGCCGGCCGCCGAGGCCGACGCGGCCGAGCGCGTCAGCGGCTTCGCGCTCGTCGGAGAGGCTGTGGAAGTACTGCGCCAGCATGACGTTTTCAAGCGCCGTCAGATACGGAACCAGGTGGAACTGTTGAAAGACGAAGCCGATTTTCTCCGCGCGGAAGCGGGCCAGTTCGTGGGCCGAGAGCCGGGAAATTTCCTGGCCCTCGAGCGCCACTCGGCCGCCCGTCGGAGTGTCGAGGCCGCCGAGGATATTCAGCAGCGTGCTCTTGCCCGAGCCGGACGGGCCCATCACGGCGATCCACTCGCCTTTCTCCACCGTGAAGGACACTCGGTGCAGCGCATCGAGTGACGCGCCGTACGTCTTGCTCAGGCCCTCAACTTCGATAAATGCCAATTCCCTTCTCTCCCCTCAGGGTTTGCGTTCGTGGCATGAGCATCACCTTTGCGAAGAATCGTCTAACAGGCTAATGCTGGCAGCTTAGCTTACTCACCTTTTAAAACCACGGCGGGTTGAATCGAACGCACGATGCGCACGGGCACTTGTGCGGCGAGCACGGCTAATGCAACCGTCAAACCACAAACCACCGGCAGGGTCCACCAACTCACACTGGGTGCGACACCGAAGAGCCGTAGCTCCATGCCGCGCGCGAGCAGCGCGCCCGCGCAGAATCCCACCACGCCTCCTGCCAAGCCCAGGCCTGCGCCTTCCATCATGAAGAGGCGCACCAGCAGCCCGTCCGCCGCGCCCAGGGCCTTCATCACGCCGATGTCTTTGCGGCGCTCGAGCACAATCGCCGTCATCGTGGCCGTAACGCATAGGGCGATGATAACCAGAATCACAACGGTAAGGGAAAGCAGCAGCCAGCGAAGGCTTCCCAGGACTTTGCCTTCGGAGTAAACGATCTGTCGAATGGGGCGCACTTCCTGGCCGGGCAAGAGTCCCGCGAGCCGCTCAACCGAGCGCTCCACTTCGCGCGTTTCCCCCGGCAGGCTCAACTCGACGAGGCTGATCCTCCCGCTCACTCCCAGAAGAGTTTGCAGCGAGGCGAGAGGAAGGAAGACCTGTTCGTCTTCCGATGCGCCGGTATCGAGAACTATCGCAATGCGATATTTCTCGGGCAGCGACAACTTCGCCTGGCTCGCATCCCCCACGGGCTCGAGCCCAAGGGAATCACCCCCCTGCACGTGCAGCCGCGCGGCCAGGTGCGAGCCGACGGCGCACGCGCCGGCCGGCAGGTCGCCTGAGACCGTCTCACCGGCCACGCGCCAGCCCGAATTCAGGCGGCGCAGCGCGGCAAACTCCGCACCCACGGCCACCGCGTTCTCGAACTCCGGCAGGCGTGGATCAGCGGGCTCTCGCCACACCCGGACGACCCCATAAAGAACCGGAGCCGCGATCGTGCCCGGCGTGTGCCGCGCAAACTCGGCGAGTGGCCGAAGCGCGCCTTCCTCCACCACGCCGGAGGCAGCAGCCGTGCCCGCCGCCTCCCCTGACGCGGGTGCAACGACGACGTTGGCCCCGTAAGCGCGGAAATCCTCCGTCATCTTGCGGCGCACATCACCGTATAGGTTCAGCAGCATCGAGGTGAGGGTGGCGCCCACCAGCAGCGAGCCCAAGGCCAGCGCGGCCTGCGGGCGCTTGACGGAAAGCGCGCGCCACCACAAGCGCCAGAACATGGAGCGGTGAGCCATCGGGTGATCGGACCATCGGGTCATCGGTTCATCGGGTGATCGGGTCATCGAACGCCAATCTTGCGATCCCAACTTTCGGCACGCATCGGGCTGTCTTCCTTTCTGGTTCGCACCTAATCCCTCAAAACGACGGACGGCGAGAGCTTGAGCGCGCGGCCAAGGGGCAGGGCCGTGCCTGCCAGAGTCACCAGCAGCGCGAGCGCCAGGCAGACCGGTAGAAACACCCAGTGAACGCCCACGGGAGTCCCGAAGACCGCCAAGGCCAGGCGCCACGCCAGGAGAGTACCGAGGAAATATCCCGCCACTCCGCCCAGGAAGCTGATGACGCTCGCCTCCAGCAGGAAAATCGCGGCCACGCGCGCGTTCGTGGCGCCGAGCGATTTGAAGAGGCCGATCTCCGCCCGGCGCTCCAGGACCGTGGCTAGCATCATCGAAGCCACGACCAGCGCCGCGGCGGCGAGCGCCGCGATAACGAGCAGCCCCATCAGCACGCCGACGCGATCCAGAATCCGGCCTTCGGTTTCCGCAACCTGGTAAACCGGCTTTGCCTGCGCTTCGGGAATCGCTTGCTGGATCTGATAGGCGATGGAGCTCGCGTAAGGCGTGCAGTACCAACGGTCGAATTGCTCGCCCGACAGACGCGTGACGTCCGAGCGCGCGAAGGCGTCTTCGGGCTTGGTCAGGGCGCTGATCTCAACGCGCCGCACTTTGCCCGCGAGGCCGGCCCAATGCTGAACGAACGCGAGCGGCGCGAGCACCTGGTCGTCCTCGGGGCCGCCGGTTTCGAGAATCCCGCGAACTACGAACTCGGCCGGGGAAGACAGCGGCCGCGAGGGCGCGGAGTCAGCGCGTGACACGGGAACTTTTTGCTGGTTGCTTGCCGCAGTTCCTGTGAGCGCGAGGGTCTGGCCGGGATACAGGTTCAGCCGCCCCGCCAGACGAGTTCCCACGAGCGCGCCCGCAGAGTCGTCGTCCCCAGGCCACTGGCCCGTGACTCGCCAGGTCGGGTGCAGCTCCTTCAAACCCGCGACGAACACCTCGGACTTGTCCACGGCCAATGACTTCTCAAACCAGCTTCCGATTACGACCACGCGGTGGCCCTCGAGCGTCGCAGGCACGTACAGAAAGGGCGCGAAGGCCACGATATTGTTCCGCCAGAAAATCTTCTTCAGCTTCACGAGCGCGGACTCCGGCAGAAACGCGCCGGCGCCCGCGGGCCGGTAGTCGATGCCGCCCACCGCCACGGAGAGGCCGTCCGCCGCAGGCGTGACGGAGAGGTTTGCGCCGAAGGAGCGCAGTTCGGGCTGACCTTGTCGCCCACGTCCAGGGCCAGCGTCGCAACCGCCGCAGTGACGGCGATGCCGAGCGCGACGGCGAGAACGCTGAGCAGCTTGCGGTGGCGCCGGCGGGCGAGAGACTCGAGAACGATGCGGAATAACATGCGTCGCTCAGTGGAAATACTTGGCGGCCTCGACGAGCGCGGACGCGGGAATGCGCAGCGCTTCGCCCTCGACGCGGTAGCTGATGTGAATGGGATTGCAGCCGCCCGCCAGGCCAATGGTGGGAATGTAGATCGCCGCGCCGCAGTGGCGGCAGATCACGTTCTTCCCGTCCTGGTAATAGCCTTGGGGGCCGCAGATCAGGCAAGCGTCAAGTCCGGCGCGCACCGTGTCGGAGGAATCCAGAATGGCGATGACGCGGACTTCCGTGCCTCCCACTTCGATCACAAAGCGATGCAAGTCGTGGTCGGCAAGCTGCGCCGTGAGAATCTGCGCTTCGCCGTCCACCACGCGGGCCCGCTCGGGCGGCGTCATGGCATGTGCGGTGCGCGAGTAGATGAATTCCGCCGAGATCAGCACGATCACGAGCAGGCTGGCGGCGGTGGCAGCGAGCTTCCAGAAACGATCGCGTTGCTGGTCGGCGAGAAGCTTGCGGCGTTCGGGCGGCGATAAGCGGCCCAAGTCACCCGCAGCGGACGCGATGGCTTGGATGCGCTGCGTGATAATCAGAAAGAGCGCGAGCGCCACGATGACGACGAAGAAGAAGGCATCGTTATTGACGATGGGGCCGACCAACGCCATCTCGCGGCGGCTGGAGGGAAGTACCTGGGCTTCCGAAAGTTCGTGCACGCCGGAGACGAGGAGCTGCACCGCCACCACCAACAGGACCAGGGTGGTGACCGCAAAGAATCTCCGGAGATCGACTTTCAGGCTGCCCTTGAAGAAGGCGACGCCCAGCGCCATGGCGAGCAGAAGGCCCAACACGCCTCCCATAAAGTTCAGCAGCTCGCTCGTGCGCAACGAAACCGCAGCGAGGAACAGCACGGTCTCGATGCCTTCCCGGAAGACCATGAGGAAGACGAAGAGGAAAAGGCCGAACGCGGCGCCGCGGCCGGGCGAGGAAGAGAGCGCGGAGAGCTTGGATTCGATCTGCCGCTTTAGGCCCTTCCCGGTTCGCCACATCCAGTACACCAGGGAAGCGACGAAGACCGCGCCGATCAACATGAGCCAGCCTTCGTAGGCGTCTTCCAGCACTTTGAACCGATAGACCAGGTAGGCAACGCCGAGACTCGCGACGACGGCGGTGACCAACCCCCACCAAGCATAGCGGCTCCACCTCTGGCGCCCGGTCTTGTTGAGGTAGCCCAAAACAATCCCGACAATGAGTGCGGCTTCGACCCCTTCGCGGAGTGTGATGACGAGAGATTGAACCATGACAGGAGAGTAGAACCTGCGCCCCTTTAAATAGCAACGACTTACATCTTCGATGGTAGGGATGCTTTGCGGTCCTGTCACTTGTCTATTGAAGAATAAGGACTTAGCGGTTCGTTGCCGTCCGCTAGTTGCAACCTGGTTGCCACAAGTCATGCGCTTGCGGACCGGGTCTCCAACCTTGCAACCTGTGAAAAAGGGCACGCGTTTTTCCGGGGTTGGAACAGGCTGCGGAGAGACTCGTAGGCGCTGTCATTCTGAGGAGCCGCAGGCGACGAAGAATCTCGCATGTTCATGAAAATACACACAGCGAGATTCTTCGCGCAGTTTACCCTGAGCGAAATGACAAAGATCCTTCGGCTTCGCCTCAGGATGACAGCGAATGGGCTCAGAATGACA
>JAIQEZ010000117.1 GCA_020073545.1 Terriglobia bacterium
GGGACTGGAAAATGTTCGGACGCAGTGGGCGCTGCTGTGCACCGCTTATAACCTGAAGAAGCTTTGGAAGGCGGGCCGACGTTCGCAGGGCCCCTCAACCCGCACCCCGCGCGCCGGGAAACCCGCACCCCTGTCACGCTTAGGCCCAACACCTCTCCCTCACCTCAGCCACGCCTGAGTTCTGAGACGGACTCCTTGGGGGAGAGGGTGTCCCGATGTATCGGGACGGGTGAGGGGGCTATCCTTGCAGGGAGACGTCGGGGTACGGCTTTGGCCACGGCCCGGCGAGAGGAGGAAGATCATGGGATTCCTGGATTGGGTGACCGGCAAGATCGAGTGCCCGAGCTGCGGCACGAAAGGCGCGAGCGAGGAAGGGGGACAGATTCGCTGCCCGAATCCGGCTTGCGCGTATTTCGCCTCCGGACTGGCGGGAGGGGGGGCGACCCAGCAGCCTGCGCAAGTCGCGTTCGGTAAGGGCGGCTTTGCGCCCGCAGGATCCATGGCCATGCACTATCGCAATTTCCAAGGGCAGGAAAGAACCTTTATCGCCGAAATCGCTTCGGCGCGGCGCGATAAGAACCACATCAGCGTCCAGGTGGCGCCCAAGGGCACGCGCATCGTCCTTTCGCGCGACCGCATCCAGAACTTGAGCGAGGTCGAGAACGCCTTTCCGCAGCGGGTCGCGCCAGGACAGGCGTGGCCCACGCCCCGCGAACGCCAGATCCTTAACTACCACAAGGAGCGCAAAAGCACTTCACCGCTCTACGAGAGCCTCCGCGCAAAGTACCCTAATTGGTAGGCGGCGCTAACCCCTTGGTTTCGAATGGTGCGAGGCGCCTTGCCGCGCGCAAAGTGGAAACTCTGCCCCGTCGCGCCGTGCTGCTGTTTGGCTCACTCCGGATTATCGCTTCAGGTAGATCTTCCAGGGCTCCCAATAGTATTTGGGCCACCCCTGGCTGACTCCTTTGTGGTCATGTTGCGGAACTCCCACATGGACTAGGTCGATTCTGCCACCCCCAGGCACCTTGGAGAAGGTCAAGATCAGAGTTGAGTCCAGGTCGGATTTCTTCCAGTGCGACGCGCGCCAGGCTTGGACAATCAGGCGATTGGGAAGCACGATGAGGTTCTTTCCCAGAAGCATTCCATCGAAGGCCGTGAACTGCACGCCGGCTTGGGCGCTGACATGCGCCTTTGCTCCCGTCGCCGCGGAGTGCTTTTTCGAATCCGTGTAGATTCGAAACAGTTCGGCGGGGGAGACTTTGAAAGTCACCGATTGCACGATCGGCTTGGTCATGCCGTTCCTCCTGTTGTGTGGGTTGCCCTAGCGCGCTCATTGTACCATCTCGAAACAAGTCCACGCGCGGATGAAGGCATTCAGTCACCACGCAAGGCGGCATTTGCGCTGGCTGAACCCAACAAGTATAGTGATCATTGATACAAGCAGCGGGCCGGGCAGGGAAGTCCGGTCACCGGAAAGATTGCCAAAGTAATGCGAGCGGATCGTTTTTACCAACTATTGAACTTGAACCGGCTGGTGCGCAGCCATCGCCTGAAGTTCGCCGGCCTCCTGGCCCTGTATTACCTTCGCTGGCGTCACCTGTGGCTGCGCTTCGATCCGGTGATGTCCTGCAATCTGCGCTGCCAGATGTGCTACTTCAGCGATCCGAGCTTTGCCAAAGAGCACGCGGGGCGCTTCAGCGCGGCCGACATCGAGAGAATTGCGGAGGTCTTTTTCCCTTGGGCGGTGCAACTGTACATCGGGTGCGGGACGGAGCCCACCACGTACAAGGAATTCGTCGATGTCATTGCCCTCGGGAAGCAGTACAAGGTTCCGATGGTGGGGTTGGTCTCGAACGGGCAATTGCTGACGGCGGAGCATCTCGAGAAGTTCGTGGACCTGGGACTTGACGAGCTCACGCTTTCCACGCACGGCGTCGAGCGCGAGACCTACGAGCGAATGATGCGCAGGGCTTCTTTCGATAGATTCCTAGAGGTCCTCGACGGCCTCGAGGCGGCCAAGAAAAGAAGGGGATTGCCGCGCCCGCAATTGCGCCTGAACTACACCGTCAACGCGCAGAATCTGGAGGAACTCCGCGGTTTCTTCGATGTTTATGGGAAGTACTCGATCCGAACCTTGCAGGTCCGCCCCATCATCGACCTGGGAAATACTGAGTGCACGGACAAGGACATGCGGCCTTACGCGGAAAGGTATAACCAGATTCTCCGCACCATCGAGCGGCAGTGCCTGCAGAGAGGAATCCGCCTGTTGGCCAACTACGAGAACTTGACGTACGAAAAGAAGACCACGCGGGCGGCGCTCGCCAGCGAGGTTCTTGTCTATCTCAGCCCCGAGCACGTCTCTAAGCGGGGATTTGACTGGCGGCACGAATCCTACCCCGACTATTGCCGCCGGACAAAGTGGGCGAGGACCGTGCTCAAGGGCGTCTTCGCTCGAGCCGCGCAGTTTGAGGCAGCCGGGCCCTACCTTTCCTACAAGATCATCGATCAGTGACGATGTAGATAGGCGCAGGCACGACGCTGCAATATGTCGTCCTGCACCTGACCCTGCAGCGAGCGGTTAAGGAACCTCGCGCTACTGGGGCTGCTCCGGGTGGAAGAACTTCCTCGTGTACACGAGGAGAACCAGGAGCGCAATCATTATCAGGGTGCACATGGAGAAAACAAAATAGCTCAGCTGGGGAATCTGCTGATACATCTGCAGGGCCTCACTGTTACCCATCTCCCGGTAGAGCTTTTCGGGGTCCGGGTGGCGGGCAAAAGTAACCAGCATGGAGAACATCCAGAATCCAGCGTTAAACAGGGCGATTTTCCAGCCGATCAGCTTCTGCCGGTAGATGGACCATGCCGAATACGCGAACAAGGCCGAAGAGGTTAACATGACCGAAAAAGCCGCTATCCCGTGCAGCACTACACCGAAGACGATAGCGACCCTCATCACTAGATAAGCAACTGCCCCGACCCCGGCGACGGCCGACCAGAGGGCGAGGATCAGGACCGGAATTGGAGGGCTTGAGGTTTGCACCGCCCCCGCCAAGGGCGGAAGTACATGGCGTGCTGCTTGCGCCAGGCAGGTGGCCCGGACGCTCTTGCGGGAGTAGAAAAACAGGAAGACCACCGGCAGCAAGACCATCACTATAACCATTAAGGTTATGATTGACATGTACACAACGTCAAGGCCCTCCGGCGGGGGCACACCCGCCTGCTCCCTGATGGTGGGGAGGAAGACCGCCAGAACCACCGTGCTCAGGACTCCGATGACCAACCAGAAACCGCTTACCGCCAACATGAGAATACGAGCCCAATTCCTGCACCGAATCGAGCCAATTCCCGCAATCAGAAAGACTCCGGCGATGATTCCGTACTGCACTCCCGCGATGGCCATGAGGACAGCAGAGGAAATCGGAGTTTGTGGGGGCGGTTTGTGTGTCGAAGGCATCCGAAATACAATCAGCGTCAGAAGGATCAATAACAGGAAGAAGCAGGCGACCAGAATTTCAGTCACCCCGAAAGCAATGAGCCAGCCACGCCGGCTCTTGTAGGCAACTGGGACTGAGGCAGGTAGCACGGACGACATAAAGGGTTAGCTCCTTCTTCCGGCTGTAGCGGGATTTGCCCTCCCTCGGGAGCAAGCGCCGTTCTTCCCCACGCCAGCCGCGCGGATACCGGGCGGCAATTCCTTGGGTTCGGACGGTCGCCCGCTCAAGAGGACGGGAGGATCAAGCCCGGCCACATGTTCCTAGATCAGGGCGTCAGACTACTCGGCGTATACACCTGAAGCAGTGGGGACGCAAGAGACGAAAAGTCCTTGAAGCCGCGCGGGACTCCCACTAGTGGGTCGCGAGACCCCGAGCTCTGCCGCAGCCCCGCCATCGGCCCACACGTTCTCCTGCACCCTTCACCGGCAGTTTTGAGCATGGAAATGCCCAGAGCGCATCCGGCGCCCAAACCCGCTTAGGGTCGTCGACTGGTTCAAGTCAGAATGCCCGCCGTATCCGCGAGTTGCGTGCCTGCATCTAACCACTCAAGGCTGGAGGGACAATATGTACCTGATTGAGGAATCCCTAGCAATGGTCGGCCTCGTGATGGTGCTGGCTGCAGGGCTATTCGTCGCTGCGGGACTCGTTGTGCTGACCCAGGCTTGTGCCCGGACCCTCTCCCAGAGGGCGCGACGGGCGGCGTCACAGGCCGCCGCGGCGCTGGCCGAACTGGAAAGCCACGCCATCGTGCTGAGCGAGAGGCATTAACGCTAACCCCTGGCCATCCGGCCTGGGCGCGTAAAGCCCCTCGGCGCGTGACCGTGGCCCTCGCCTGACGACGACTGCAAGCCGCGGGTGCATCCGCACGCCCAATTCCCACACAATTTGAACCCAGACAGGCAGAGGAAATGCCGGCCTTAGCCTTCCTGCGTTCTGCCAGGAATCGGTTTTGGGCGGGGCCTCGCGAGATTTTCCAGCCCCTGCAGGCCCGGCAGGAGTCTCGAAAGGGAAGCACGACCGACGCAAAGTCGTCGCGAGTTCGCCAAGTCGAAGCATCGAGAAGGATTGCTGGAGTACGTCTTCAGCGTCTGATAAGTTATGTTATGTTAACTACGAAATGAGGCGACCAACGCCCGCCCCCCCTCTGCAGAGGGCCAGCGCCGGCCGTAGTCCCGACCTGAGGCGGCCGCTCGGATGCCGAGCGTGCTACGGTTTGGAAGCTGCTGGCTGTTTCTTGCCTTCCCACGTTCCCTTGTCGGTGTCGCTGGTCCAGGTTCCGGAGAACTCGCCCTTCTTGTATTTACCCATGATGACGTAGTTTCCCTGGGGAGTGTCGAGGTGAAGCTCCAGCATGTTGCGGCGGAAGGTTCCGGAGGTGATCTGCGTGCCGCCGATGGGCGACGAGATGGAGCCGTCCACGAGTTCCTTGGTATGTTGCAGGTAAAGCGTAAAAGCCATGTCGCCTTGGGAGCCGCCGTGGGCTTGGCACTCCCAGGTGCCGGTGAGCCGACCGGGCTTGCCCTTGTGTTCCTTGGCGGTGGAGAGGCTGGCGGTGGCCAATACAGCCAGGCAGATGGCAGTCAGGGTGAGTTTGCACTTCATAGGCACGCTCCTTGTAGATGTCCTTTCGTCGAGTGGGTTGCGACGAGCTGTTTCCCGGGTACGACTACCGCGCCGCATTCTACAGCGGCTTCCCGCCTGCGTCCAGAGGATTGAGAGAGATCGGGCTGACGGTTGCAGCGTTCACGGCGCGGTTCCTGGTCCTCGGAAAGCGGCGGGCAGCAGCTACAGCCAGAAGTGCCAGATGGCATCGACGAGGGCGTGAGTCAGGCCCGAAGCGCACAGCCGCTGGCGGGTGCGGTAGACGTTGCCATAAAAGACTCCGGCCAGTGTTGCCAGGATGGCGTAGCGCCAGTTGGGGGTCGGCGCGTGGTGCAAGTGCGATGCCCCGAAGACGACGGCGGCGATCAGCAAGCCGTACAAGCCTCGCGGGCCGCTAGGGATGCTGCGGACAAGGAGATTTTGCAGGATTCCCCGGAAAAGCAGCTCTTCAGGAATGGCCACGGTCACGTAAATGCCGACGAAGCGAGAAAGAAAACCCAACGCTGTAACTGTTTCGGAAGCATGGGGATGCAGGAAGTTCAACGCGATGCCGAGTGGGATCGCCAGGACCGCAAACGCCGCCAGGTTGACTAAGCCGTCGAAAACGTCGGCCTTTCGCCACACCAGCCGGTAGCCGACGCCCTCCAGGTTGCAAAGCACCATGAATCCGTAGCCGCCCACCAGGACACAAAAGATGGGCTGGAAAACGTACAGATCCTCCGGCCAGGTCCAAATTCCCTCCAGCCAGTGCGCGGCGACCGGGACCGCCAGGGCCAGCATGGCTGCGGCGTCGCGCCAACCGAGGCGCTCACGATGCTGGAGGCGATCGGGCCACAGCAGTCCGGTGGGGACTGCAATGTAGGCTACCATCTTGCCGAGGGCGGACCACGAGAAGGCGCCGGTTCCCAGCGCATAGAGGAGGTAAGGAACCAGGAGCAGAAAGGGCATGCCGGCCGCCAGCGCGGCAGACGTTACCGCCCACTGGCGCAGTTGCTTGACGAAACCGGAATTCGTCATGCTCACAAACGCCCCCAGCAACAACGCGACGCTCTCCAGGAGGGCCGCTAGCCGCCAGGGATCGATCGCCAGGCGGAGAAGGATGAGGGTCTCTGCCAGGGCGGCGAGGGCGGTCAAACCGACCAAAACCAGCAAGCCTTTTTTCATGGGTTCCCGAGAGAGACTACTTCCCTGCCTTGCCTCGCGCCCGAACCAGGTCGGGTGAGCCGAAGTCCATTTCGCTCAAGGGGATAACCTGCGCAGGGCCAAGTTTCTTCAAGTCTTTCTTGAAGTCTGACACGTTCCCGACCAATACGATCACATTGCGGTCGGGGTCCAAGTACCGTTGCGTGGCGTTCCAGACGTCCCTGGTCTTCAACGCCTGGACCTTCTCAGGGTAGCGATTCCAGTAATCCAAGGGCAGGCTGTTCTCGATCAGTTCGAGGACTTGGCTGGCGACATCCTGGGAGGTTTCGAACTCCAGTGCCAAGTGGCCGACCAAGTAGCTTTGTGCCGTTTCCAATTCCCGGCGGCTGATTTCGTCGTCGTGGAGGGATTTCATTTGCTCCAAAGCGATGTGCGCGCTTCTCAGTGTTTCCCCCGTACGCGTGAAAGTCTTGGTGACCCAGGCGCCCAGGTTGCGACGGCAGACGAGGTCGCTGGATGCTCCGTAGGTAAGTCCCTGACGGCTGCGCAGGGCCTTGAACAGGCGGTTTTCGGAGGGGCCTCCCAGGATTTCGTTGGCTACACTGAGGGCCAGGTAGTCCGGGCTGTTGCGCGGCACGCCGAGGTTGCCAATGCGAATTTCCGTCTGCACGGCGTCCGGCTTGTCGATGGCGACCACCCGGCGTGCGCCGGGCCGCGCAGGCGCAGCCGGCGGCGGCGCGGGGGACGCAACGTTTTCCCAGGTGGAGAAAAATCGGGCGGCGCGCGCGAAAGCTTCGGGCGCGGTGATGTCTCCCACCACGGCGAGAACACAATTGGCAGGCTGGTAGTAACGCGTGTGGAAGCCGCGCAAGTCCTCCGCGGTGATGTGCGGCACAGACTCGAGGGTTCCGTCTTCGGGATGACCGTAAGGAGTGCCCTCGAAGATCAGCTTCTGGAAGAGTGTGTCGGCAACGTAGGCGGGGTCGTCATGCGCCACTTTTAGGCCCGAAAGGGTCTGCTTCCGCTGCCGCTCGATCTCCGCCGGCTGGAAAGCGGGATGCTCGATCATGTCGCTGACGAGGTTGAAAGCGAGATCGGCCTGGTCGCTTAAGACGCTCAGGCTGAGAAAAGAACTGTCCCAGCCCACGCCGTTGTCCACCAGTCCTCCCACCGAGTCGATGGCCTCGGCAATCTGGCGCGAGGTCCGGCGCGCAGTGCCTTCGGTGAGCAGGCTGTTCGCCAGCGCCGCGGTGCCCGGCAGCCGGGCGGGGTCGAGTTCAGCTCCTGCCTTTACCACCAGCCGCAAGGTGATGAGCGGTAGGGTGTGACGCTCCACCACGACCACCTGGAGTCCATTCGGCAGCGTCTGGATGGCCGGCGCCGGAATCACCGTGGGCTTGGGTGGAGGGACGTCCGGTGGGATATCCCGCGCCAGGAGGGGAGCGGTTAGCGAAAAAAGGATCAGCCCCGCCCAGCAGACGAGAATCCCGCTGGCGAAGCGTCGCGCCGGCGCTTCTGCCCTGCCAGTTCCCTTCCCGTTCTCGGCCGGCGGGTTCATCGGACGCCTCGTCCCGATAGCGAGTTTTCCCCAAATTGATCATCGGGGCCTTGCTCCGCTAGCGGGCTGTTTCCAAATCGGCCATCAGGCTCTCGCGTCGCGTCGCTCACGGCGGCATGTTCTTGCGGTCCGTTCCGGGGATGAACCTCGACCAAGGTCAGGTTCTCCGGCACAAAATACTTTCTGGCGACGCGCTGGATATCCTGGGGAGTGACGACAAGAAAGCGGGCCAGCTCCGTGTTGACAAGCTCGGGATCCTTCAGAACTACGGCCGCGTAACCCAACTCTTCTGCACGGCTTTGGACCGTCTGGCGGCTGAGAATGAAATCCCGCAGGATCTGGTTCTTGGCTTTCGCGAGGTCCGCGTCGGAGACCAGCTCCGTTTTCAGGCGCGTGAGTTCGGCTTCCACTTGCGCCTCCCCCTCGGCGGGAGCGTGCCCCGAGTTCATGATCGCAAAAACGAAAAACAGGTTGGGGTCCTCCGTGAAATTGCCGGTGCTTTGCGCCTCCACGGCGATTTGCTTTTCGTAAACCAGGCGGGTGTAAATGCGCGAACTCTCGCCCTCGGAGAGAATCTTCGAAGCCAGGCGCAGCGGGTAGGCGTCCGGAGTTCCGTCGGCGGGCATGTGGTAGCCTTCCACGAAGGCCGGCAACGCCACGTTTAGATCCAGCTTGATCACGCGCTCGGCCGTCTGCGCAGGCTCCGGAGGAATGGCGTGGGCATGGAGGGGCTTTCCCGCTGCGACGGGTCCGAGGTATTTCTGCACCTCGACCGCGGCCTGGCGCCAGTCCACGTCGCCGACAATCATCAGCGTGACATTGTTCGGAACGTAGTACGTGTCGTAGAAATCCTGAATGTCCTTAATGCTGGCGCGCTCCAGGTCCTGCATGCTGCCGATGGTCGTGTGCTGATAGGGATGAACTGTGTAAGCATGCGCGTAGAGGGTTTCGACCACGTTGCCATAAGGAAGATTGTCAAAGCGCAGGCGCCGCTCCTCCTGGACGACTTCCCTTTCGTTGCTAAATACCTTATCCGTGATCGCCAGATTGCGCATGCGGTCCGCTTCCAGCCACAGAACCACGGGCAGCATGTTGCTGGGCACAGTTTCCCAGAAAACCGTGGCATCTTCGGTGGTGTAGGCATTGTCCGTGCCGCCCGAGCGAACGATGTAGTCGGAGAACTCGTTGGGCTCCAAGTTTTTCGTCCCATCGAACATCAGATGCTCGAACAGGTGCGCGAAACCGGTTTTGCCCGGAACCTCGTTCTTCGATCCAACGTGATACCAGACCTGCACGTTGATGACGGGCGCCTCGTGGGACTCGACAATCAGGGCGTGCAGGCCGTTGGCAAGATCGACCGAGTGGATGTCGGTGCTAGGAAGTTTGACGGAGGAAGCCGCCGCCCGTTCGAGAACCAGCAGGAGCAGGCAGACCGTCACCGCCAGAGAGGTGACAGCGCGCCGGCGGAATGGGAGTGAGAATGTCAACGCGTTCCGGTCCTGAAACGTGTACGGTTGCACACCTGGCATTCTGCTCCCGCCTTGCGGGAGAAGAATCCCAGCAGTTCGTAGTACCCGGCAGATAGAGAGATCCTTCGCCCCGGTGAATCACCGTGACGACCCCAGAGGGGGCAGCCGCCGTTCTTCTCTACTATACAGGCAGTGCGATCGACGATTGTAGCACAGGGGCGCGCGGCAACCCCCCGCCGCAAAACCCCAAACTCGCTCTCCCGCCCCGATCCTAATACCTGTATAGTGTGGTACACTATCTTCCGTGGCGAAGTTCAGGTTCGCGCAATGGCTCTGGGACTGGTTGTTTGGGCTCACTGAGTTCTCATTTGAATGGGACCCCGGGAACGCCACCAAGAGCCTTCAGAAGCATGGCGTGACCGCGAGGAAGCGGAAGAGGTCTTCACGAGCGGTCGGTCCGTCCCGTTAGGGGAACAATACGAACCGTCCTCGCCGGAGCCAAGGTTTGGAATTCTCGGAGAGACTTCCCGGGGGAAAATGCTCTTTCTGGCCTTCACTTTGCGGCGCCAGAGGATTCGGGTGATTTCGGCCCGCCCCATGAATGAAAGGGAGAGAAAGTTCTATGCCTCGATACGTGAAGAATGAATCCGAGTACGGCAAGGTTGGCTTTGAATCGATGAAGATAAAAGCGGCCATGAGAAAAACGCGGGCGGCCCGCAAACAGCCGACTTCCGTGGCGCTCGATCCGCAACTTGTCGGGGAGCTGAAAGCCGAGGCACGGGCGCGGGGCGTCCCCTATCAGGTACTCATGCGCATGTTCATTATCGACGGCTTCAAGCGCCTCAAGCGGGCCGGCTGACGGCTGGGGGTTTCCCGGCGGCACACATCGCCTTTCGTCGTCCCCCCGCGCAACCTGCCTGCTTGCCGCAGGTAAGCGCAGGCAGGCCCGGAGTCCATCTCATCCCGGATCCCCCCTTTCTCCTTTCCCGTTGACATTTCGCAAACCGTCAATTACCTTTCCTTTAACCGGCGGCACGGCCGACCCCTGAGGATGCTTCATCCCCGAGGCCGGCGTCCCGGAAGGCAGCAGATGTGGCCACGGTCCCCAACACACCTCCCCAGCCCGCGCCAGCGGGCGTGAAGCCCCGCGCCCCGTCGCGCAGCGCCACCCGGCCAGCCTGGCTCGCGCGGATCGGCCGCCGCCTTCGCGCTTGGCGTTTCGAGTACTGGTTCGTGGCCGTCATCTTTTTGGCTTTGGCGGTTCTCGGTCCTGCCTGCCTCGTCGGGCGAGTCCACTTCTATCTCGGGGACATCGGCGAGGGCGCCAACCGCCTCTATCTCTATTCCACCATCGCCGAGGTCCTGGCCACCATCCTGGCGCTTCTCGTCACCGCTACGCTGGTGGCCACGCAGCTTGCCGCCCAGAACTTCACCCCGCGCGTGGTGAGTTACCGGATTCGCGATCCCTGGCTCTGGGGCGCCGTCGCCGTCTTCGGCTTGGGGATTCTAGCGTCTTTCGCCGGGCTCGCGCGTTCAGGGCTTCTCTACCTCCACACCGTGTGGCAGCAGCGGTTCGCGGATCTTGCCGTATTGCTCGCATGCGCGGCGCTGGTTTACACCGTGCCGTTTACGCTCGCGGTACTCAGGAGCCTGGAATCGCGGAGTTTCGTCACCTACCTGCTCAAGAAAGGCGATTACGACGGACTCGAAGACTTCATGCGCAAGGCCATCAATGAAGGCCTGGTCAGGCAGTTGGAGATGGCGGTGTCCGAGCTTGCCAAGAACTCTATGGCCAAACTCAGGCAAGGCGCAGGTGACGTTGGCGGGGCTCAGAAGTTCGCCGCCCTCGGCGCCAGGCTCGGCCGCTATGCCGCCACCAAAAAAGACCCGGAAGCGATTACCGTGGCCATGGACTACCTGACCCAAATGACAATGTATTGCACTGAGCGGATCTACCGCTCTGCCGCAGATGTCTTTAACGAGGCCGTGATCGAACTCGAGCGCACAGCCGAAGAGGTGTTTGGCTCATGACGCAGATAAATTCCACCCTTGCCGAACTCAGCGAGCGCGCTGGCGATAACTTCCGCAAGATTGCGGAGGTCAAGGCCCAGGGCCGCGAAGCGAATCTGCGCCGGGCCATCGCGGCCTACCAGAAAGCACTGGAGTTCTTTAAGGCGGACACCCATCGTTTGCGACGCGCGGGGCTCCAGAACAGCTTCGGCGTTGCTTCATGCCGCCTAGCCGAGGTGCGCGAGAAGGAAGCGAAACTCAAGCTGGCCATCCCGGCTTTCGAGGAGGCGTTGCGCGTCCATACGTTCGAAGACTTCCCTCAGGCCTACGCGATGACCCAGAACAACCTCGGCAATGCGTACAGGAACTTGGCCGAGGTGCGCGACCAGGAAACCAACCTCAAGTTGGCGATCGCGGCTTATCGGGAGGCTCTGCGCGTCTACACCCTCGAGGCCTTCCCTCAGGACCACGCCATGACCCAGAACAACCTCGGCAATGCGCGCAGGGACTTGGCCGACGTGCGCGACCAGGAAGTTAACCTCGAGCTGGCGATCACGGCTTATCAGGAGGCTCTGCGCGTCCGTACGTTCGGAGCCTTCCCGCAGGCCTACGCGATGACCCGGAACAACCTCGGCAATGCGTACAGGAACTTGGCCGAGGTGCGCGACAAGGAAACCAACCTCGAGCTGGCCATCGCGGCTTATCAGGAGGCTCTGCTCGTTTACACGTCTGACGGCTTCCCCGTGCAGTACGCTAGGACCCAGAACAACCTCGGCAATGCGTACGCGGACATGGCCGAGGTGCCCGACAAGGAAGCCAACCTCAAGCTGGGCATCGCGGCCTTCCAGGAGGCTCTGCGCGTTTACACCCTCGAGGCCTTTCCCCAGGACTACGCGAGAACCCAGAACAACCTCGGCACTGCGTACAGGAACTTGGC
This sequence comes from Terriglobia bacterium, assembly GCA_020073545.1. Lineage (GTDB taxonomy): Bacteria > Acidobacteriota > Terriglobia > UBA7540 > UBA7540 > Bog-366. The sequence goes on from JAIQEZ010000117.1 coordinate 12,217, forward strand.
CGAGGTGCGCGAGAAGGAAGCGAACCTCAAGCTGGGCATCGCGGCCTTCGAGGAGGCGTTGCGTGTCCGTACGTTCGAAGACTTCCCCCAGGACTACGCGATGACCCAGAACAACCTCGGCAATGCGTACGGGGACATGGCCGAGGTGCGCGACAAGGAAGCGAATCTCAAGCTCGCCATCGCGGCCTTCGAGGAGGCCTTGCGCGTCCGGACGTTCGAGGCCTTCCCCGTGCAGTACGCTACGACCCAAAACAACCTCGGCAATGCGTACACGAACTTGCCCGAGGTGCGCGACAAGGAAGCGAACCTCAAGCTGGCCATCGTGGCCTTCGAGGAGGCGTTGCGCGTCCACGCCTTCGAGGCCTTTCCCGTCCAGTACGCGTCGACCCAGAACAACCTCGGCACTGCGTACTCGAGCATGGCCGAGGTGCACGAGAGGGAAGCGAACCTGAATTTAGCTATCGGAGCTTTTCGCGAGGCGTTGCGCGTGTTCACGTTTGAAGCCTTGCCCCAATACTGCGCCGCAACTCAATTCAACCTGGTGCGTGTTTACCTCGACCTGGGCGGTGCGCGCCTCGCGGGCGGAGCCACCGAGGAGGCCAAAGACCTCTTCCGTGCAGCCAGAAATAGCTGTATCGAGGCGCTGAGGGTCTGCACCAAAGTATCCTACCCGGAGGGATACGATACCCTCACCAAGAGGTTGAGCGCGCTGGATGCGTTGCTGGCCAAAATCCAGCCGCCTGGCGCTGATCGCTAATCCGCACAGTCGGGATGCGCCTCTACCGCCAACGTGGCACAATGGGCGGTGGTCTCGGGACCTGGATTTTGCCTGTTTTTCACTGCCCGGTGGCTATTTATCCTTGCCTCCGAAGAGAAGTCCGGCCGCACTTTTTGCCTCCAGCGGGTAAGAATTCTGTAACCCGTGGCTGCGGGCGTCCTTCCTGAAGCTGTAACTGACTAAAAACAAAGCCTCTCGACTAAGCACAATTGGCCCCAGGCGTGCCTCTCCGTCGCTGGGGAGGTGGATCGCGCGTGGCGGGCGACGCTCCCCGAAACAACCTCGACGGAAGACGAAAAGAAGGAGTGACTAACATGGCGATCATCGTTGACTCCCGGCGGAGCGAAGACCGCAGGTTCGACAGCCCGGCAGACGGCGCCGGAATGCCTAAGGCCCACGCTTTTCTTCGGGGTTGGCGCTTCCTCATGGACGAACTGATTCAGAGCGTCCCAGAAGAGGATGCCCCATGTGAATTCGATTGCCGTAAGCAGCAGTGCGCTTTGGATGAGTGGTCGACCTGCCCACGGCGGCTGCAAGCAGTGGCGGCGCAATTAAGGTTTTCTGGACGGCCAGAACCGTCGGGAAGCCAACTGAATCTCGGCCCGACACGGCATATAGAACCGCCCTCGGGTCGTCCATCCATGGCCCCATCTTCACCAAGTTACGCCCTCACGCCCGTACTTCGCTAGCCCCTGTGGCTTGCGAGCCGTAGCTACGCAGCGCGGGTCAGCTCAAACCTGCCCGTGATCCCCTCAAAAGCAAGGTAGCGAAGAGTTTCGCCTTTCGGAAACTCCGCGGCTTGTTCTGGATGAAACAAGCGCAGAGTTCGAAAGCACGATCTCTGCCCAACCCTGCTGGTTTCGGCGTCAGGTGCTGCCAGGGCGCATCCCGGCCTATCGGGATGCGCCCCTACGGCCAACGTGGCATGGTGGGGGGGCGGTAACGATGGGGATCCCGCACACAGCTATGCGATGATCCCAAAGGGCACATAGCCAAGTCCCCCCTACGTATGACGTACGATTCTAAACAACATCACCGGCAGTCGATTCGACTGCCGGGGTACGATTACTCCTCTCCCGGCTCCTATTTCATCACCCTTTGCACTCACAACAAGAATTGCCTGTTCGGGAAAGTCGTCGGTGGGCAGGTGCGCCGGAACGAGCACGGCGAAATCGTGCAGGAAGAATGGTTCCGGTCAGCTACGATTCGTAGGAAGATTCAGTTGGACGCCTGGATGGTGATGCCGAACCATGTGCACGGCATCGTGACGATCACGCCACACGCAGGGGCGCATGGGTCTCCGCGGCGACCGCCCCAGGTCGCGCCCGCTGTAGGGGCGCATGGCCATGCGCCCGTACGCATTCGGCCACGGCAACCGCGTTCGCTGGCCACATTTCTGGGTGGATTCAAAGGCGCGGTGAAAATCCGCGTCAACAAATTGCGACACTCGCCTGGCGCTCAGGTGTGGCAAGAAAACTATTACGAGCACATCATCCGTGACGAAGACGAACTGAACAAAATCAGGGAGTATATCCTGACGAATCCGTTGCGGTGGGTGCACGATCGCGAGAACCCGGAGCGGCAACCGAGCGACGACGCGAAGGGGGAACCGGACTGGTGGGTGTAGGGGCACATGGCAATGTGCCCTTACTGGTTTCGGCGTCGCGTGCTGCCGCCAGGGCGCATGGCCATGCGCCCCTACAAAGGGTGCCGGCGCTACCACGCGCCTTATTCGTAGAATTTCTGGGCGATGGGGTAGCGGCGGCCCATGCCGAAGGCTTTGGCGGTGACTTTGAGTGTGGGAGGCGCCTGTTGGCGCTTATATTCCGCGGCGTTGACGCGGCGAAGCGTCTCGCGCACCAGTGCAGGGTCGAGCCCCTGCGTCGCGGCGATTTCGTCGGCGCCGAGGTTCTCCTCGATGTAACACTTCAGGATGGTGTCGAGGACCTCGTAAGGAGGAAGCGTGTCCTGGTCGGTCTGGTCCGGTCGCAACTCGGCCGAGGGCGCCTTGTCCAGGCACGCCTGCGGGATGCGCTCGGCGGAGCGGTTCACGTAGCGAGCCAGGGCGTACACGGTGGTCTTGGGAACGTCCGCGATCACGGCCAAGCCGCCCGCCATGTCGCCGTACAGGGTGCAGTAACCCACCGCCAGTTCCGACTTGTTCCCCGTGGTCAGCAGCAGCGAACCGAACTTGTTGGACAGCGCCATGAGGACGTTCCCGCGAATGCGGGCCTGGATGTTCTCCTCGGTAGCGTCGCGGGGCTCACCTTCGAAGGCGGGGTCGAGTGTTTCCAGGTAGCTTTCAAACACCGGCGTGATGGGAATGACGCGGAATTCGATCCCGAGATTCTGCGCCAGCGTTTCGGCGTCGCGGATGCTGCCGGGTGAGGAATAGGGACCGGGCATGCTGATGCCCAGTACGTTTTCCGGCCCCAGCGCGTCCGCCGCAATCGTGGTCACCAGGGAAGAATCGATTCCGCCGCTCAGTCCCACCAGGACCTTCCGGAAGCCGCATTTGTGCACGTAGTCACGCACCCCGAGGCAGAGCGCCTGATAGATCTCTTCCGCCGTGGATTCGGGAGCGGGGTGGATTTCTCTTGCGGCGTCGTCGGTATCGAAGATGACCAGCTCCTCCGCAAACGACCGGGCGCGGGCGCAGAGCTCTCCCCGCGCGTTGAAGGCCAGGCTGGAGCCATCGAAAACCAACTGATCGTTTCCGCCTACCTGATTGACGTAAACCACCGGAATCCCTCGCCTGGTCGCGATGGACTTGAGCATGTCGTGGCGCAATTGAATTTTCTCGGTGTTGTAGGGCGACGAAGCGATGTTCAGCAGGAGATTGGCGCCGGCCTCGACGCACTCCTCGACGGGGTCGCGGGTGTAGAGGCGGTTCCTCCAGAAATGTTTGTCGTTCCAGACATCTTCACAAATGGTGATGCCCACGCGCCGCCCGCCAAAGTTGTGCACGCACACCGACTGGCCGGGCTCGAAGTAGCGCGACTCGTCAAAGACATCGTAGAAGGGGAGCAGAATCTTGGCGTAGTCGACCACCACTTGGCCGCCCTCGAGAAGCGCTGCGGCGTCGGCAGCCGGCTTGCCGTGCTCAGCCTGCGAGCGTCGAACGTAGCCCACCAACGCGGGAATGGGCGGCAACAGGTGGGCCAGTTGCTGCAACGCGATTTCTGAGCGCTCAATGAAGCCGGGGTTTTCCACCAGGTCACGCGGCGGATAGCCGCAGAGCGCGAGTTCGGGGAACACCACGAGGTCCGCGCCACGGTCGCGCGCGTACCCCGCGTACTTGACGAGGCGTTCGAGGTTGCCGGCAAAGTCGCCGATCGTGGTGTCAATCTGGGCCAGGGCTATTCTCACGGTGTGTCCTTAGAACTGCGAGCGATGGGCTCCACAACGAGTTATAATTATAGCGAACCTTTTGTGGGGCTTGTTGAAAACCCTCGGGAAGCGCCATGGCCGAAGACGAGTCGCTCAACCTTGCCGTCCAGTATTTCCAGGAGGCCTATCGCCACCAGATGAAGGGCGAGTTGGACGAGGCCGTCGAACTCTACCGCAGGTCGATTGAGACGTGTCCTACCGCAGAGGCGTACACGTTTCTCGGCTGGACCTACAGCTTCATGGGCAATTACGATGCCGCCATCGCGGAGTGCCAGCGCGCCATCGAAACCGACCCGGACTTCGGCAACCCATACAACGATATCGGCGCTTACCTAATCGAGAAGGGGCAGATCGAAGAAGCCATTCCCTGGCTGGAGAAAGCCACGCGCGCGGCACGTTATGACAATCCCGCCTTCCCTTACTTCAACCTGGGCCGGATCTGGGAAGTCAAGCATGACTTCGCGCGAGCGCTTGCCTCGTATCGGAGATCCGTGGAACTCGATC
>JAIQEZ010000236.1 GCA_020073545.1 Terriglobia bacterium
TAGACCTAAATGATTTCGCGGTGTATCGCAAACACGGGCGGCAGGCTATCCCTTGCGTGTTACCGGAATGATTCCTAGTGCAGCAAAATCAAGGGCTTGCCTCCGCGTTGCCTGCCTCCAAGACGCTTGCTTTCTCGCCAGAAATGGCCTAGTTTGGCGGCCTAACCCTGATCCTCGCCTAGGCTTTTGATTTTTCAAGAAAAGTGAAGCAGGGGGGGCATTTTTCTGCTTGCCCAAGTCATATAGATTATCTATATGTCGTCTCATGGCTGCTCGCTTGCCTCTGTTGCACAAGACGCCGTTCGTCTTGCACGAGCAGACCTTGCAGGAGGCGACCAGCCCCCATGCCGGCTTGCTGAGCGTTTCCCGCGTTTACCGCTCTCTAGGGGTGCCTGATCTGATCGCCGCCAACCTCCGCCTACGAAAACGTCAGCGCGGTTTCATGGAGGCTCAATTCGTCGAATCGATTGCTTTGCTCCAGGCTGTGGGCGGTGAATGCCCCGAAGACATGCCTCTGTTGGGCGGGGATGAGTGTCTGGCCCGTGGCCTGGGTTATCATCCCCCCAAAGCGACGGCCGTCCGTGAGTTTCTGGAACGGTTTCACGACAAAGACTTAGAGAAGCTGCGGCCGGAGCGCGAAGTGCAGAAGAGCTTCATCTTTCCTTCCAGCCAACCGGTCAGCGCCTTGCAGGCAGTCCAGAGCGGCCTGGTGCGGCGGATTGCCAAGCTGTATGAAAAGCAGGGACAGCCCCAGCGGATTGCGACCGTGGATCAGGATGCCACGATCATTGAGAGCCACAAGCAAGCGGCCTATTACCATTACGAGGAGGGGCGAGGCTATCAACCGATGGTGGCGGTGTGGGCCGAAGCGGATTTAGTTTTGGCGGACGAGTATCGGGACGGGAATGTGCCCGCCAAGCAGGATCCGCTGACGTGCGCCAAGCTGGCCTTCGCCGCCCTGCCCCTCAGCATCCGCCAGCGCTACTTCCGGGGCGATTCAGGTTGTCATGAGAACCAGTTGCTGGACTGGCTCAAGCACCCGGATCGGGAAAAGGAGCCCGGCGGGCGAATCGGCTTTGCCGTCAGCGCGGTGATGAGTGAACCCTTGGCGGAGGCGCTGCGCCGGGTGCCGGAGAGGGATTGGAAGACCTTTGGCAAAGAGGACGATGGCACCTTGCGACAGTGGGCCGAGGTGGATTTTGTGCCCGGCGAGGAGTACGAGTGCAAGGACAGCCAACCCTTAAGGTATGTCGGTTTGCGCTTGCTCAAGCCCCAGGGGGTGTTGTTTGGAGATGGCACCGACCGACATTACCACGCGGTCATCACCAACCAGAAGACCGAGGGGGGCCGCCTCTTAGACTGGCATCGAGAGAAGGCGGGGACGGTGGAGCATACGCACGACGAGGTCAAAAATGAGTTGGGCGGCAAACACGTGCCCAGTCAGCGTTTTGGCGTCAACTCGGCGTGGTTCAAAATCGCGCTGCTGACCTATAATATCGTCAGTGCCATGAAAGGGCTGTGCCTGGAGGGGGAGGAACGAACGGCGCGCCTGAAGCGGTTTCGGTTGCTGCTCATTCATGTGGCCGGGCGAATGAACCGCAACAACTGTGTGATGGGTTTGCGGCTGTGCAACGACGCGCCGGCGCTCCAGCGGATGCAGAAGGTTTGGAAAGTATTCGAGTTGCCGACGCAGGCGACCTCGGCCAAGGCGTTGGGGCGCAGAGGCAGTTAGGCAGGTTGCGACCCAAGCGTTCTGGAGCAGGCGCCCTATAGAATGCGTCTTGGTGGAAGTGTCTACGCATACCGAGGTTGCCAAGATTTTGCGCAGTTAAGGCGCGGATTTTGACCCCTGGCGCGCGCAGGCAAAGGGAGCGCCAGCGGCGATCCACGGATTCTCTTGGCGTCCTCAGCTAAGGCGAGGATTTGGGTGTCAATCCCTGGCTTGCGCACCAGCCATTTTTCCCTCACTCTTACAGCATGGTCACGCGTTCGCAGATACGGGCTTTCAGCCGGGCGGTTGCGCGGGAGTTTCATCCGCAGAAGATCGTGCTGTTCGGTTCTTACGGGTATGGCAAGCCGACTGAGAACTCGGATGTGGATTTGCTGGTGATCATGCCCCGGACACCCGAGCGTGGGGAGAGGATGTCGGTGCGTATCCGGCAGGCTATTCCGCGGAACTTCCCGCTCGACTTGCTGGTCCGGACACCCGCGGATGTCGCCAAGCGCTTGCGGTGGGGCGACCCGTTCATGTGCGAACTGTTAGAGAAGGGCAAAGTGCTATATGAAGCCAACGACTTCTCTTAACGTCTTCCAGCGCGGAGTCTGAGGCGAGTGAAGTCTTCGAGGAACTGGGCGCGGTCGCCTTTGAGGTAGTGGTCGGGGAGATAGCGCTTGTCGGAGCAGGCCAGGACGGCGGCCAGCTCTTGCAGGGCGAGAAGCTCCGGGTCGAGGGGGTCAATGAAGGAGTTCACGGCGGCCTCCAAATCGGCGCGCTGGACGTCGTCGTCGCGTTTGGCGAGCACGGCTTGTTCTTTGGCGCGAATGAGGATTGACTCGACGTCGCTGCCGGTCAATGGCCGGGAGCCGAGGTTCTCGCGGATGAAAGCCAAGATGGGCTGGGTGAGCGCGATCTTCTTGGTCTTGGCGACGGTGGTGAACAATTCGAGCACGTCGTCGGGGCCCTGGGCCGGGAAGAGCGGGATGCACAGGCCGAAGCGGCCCTGGCGTTTCATGTCAATGGAGAGCAGGTCGGGCCGGGAAGTCATCGCCACCCAAAGCTCCCTGCCCCGCAGGCTGGAATCCCCGATGTGCGCAGCGAAGGCAGCAAAAACGCGGCCGGAGACGCCGCTGTCGCCGTCGGCTTCGCGGTTGCCGAAGACGGCGTCGGCTTCGTCCACGACCACGATGACCGGGCCGAGGGCGCGGATGGTCATCAGGATGCGGGCCTGCTGACGCTCGGTGTCGCCGACCCATTTAGAGCGGAACTCGCCCATTTCCATTACGGGCAAGCCGCACTCACTGGCGAAGCAGTCTATGAGGAAGGACTTGCCGACCCCGCAGGCAGGGCAGGCGCCATAAGGCGAATTG
>JAIQEZ010000118.1 GCA_020073545.1 Terriglobia bacterium
TCCAACCGGCGCGTCAGGATCTCGCCGGTCTCCTCGTCCACCCAGGCCACAACCTGGTAGCGCGTATGCAAATCACATCCGATAATGTTCATGGCTCGGCTCCTTTCTTCCGCAGCCTTGGTCGAGACGACAACCCAAGTCTACGATTAGAGGAGCCGACGCCGTTATCCAATCAATTTCATGTCGCCATAGGCTAATCAATTCAATCATGCGGTGGCGACGCGCAACTCGCCTTCTATCGCCTGGCGCCCGCCTAGCGCCGCGCCGTTGTTTGCCCGCCATTTCGGTGTTAGGATGCGTGGCCAAATAGCCGGAGCCACAGCCGTGGATGAAGGCCTCTTCATATTCGTGATCCTCGTTGTTGTGGGGATTATCCTTATCGCTCCGATCGTGGCACTGGTGCGCGCGCACAGGGCGGCGCGTCTTGCCAAGAGGAATGAAGAAAGCTGGGCAGGACTCACCCAACGCGTTCACGCCCTCGAGCAGCAGCGTCAGGATTTCAAGCGTCTCAAGGCGCAGACCGAAACCTTGGAGCAAGAACTCCGCCGACTGCACGCGGCCTTAGCGGCTCGCGAGGGTGCTCCGGTCGCGCCCGCTCCGCCGGAGCTGCCCAAGCCCGCCGAGATGGCCGCCGGGCCGCCCGCGACACCGCCACCTGTTGCTGCGGTTGCCCCACCGCCGGCGCCGGCAGTTGCCGGGCCTCCACTGGCTCCTGAAATTCCGGCTCGTGCTGAACCGCCCGCGCCGCCAGCAATCCCAGCGCGACCTTTGCCGCCCATCCCACCGCCACGCTTTGAAACACTTGAGACTTCACCGCGCGAAGCCGCAAAGCGTGTGCTGAGCATGGAAGAAGTTCTCGGCGCCAATTGGCTGAACAAGCTCGGCGTGGTCATCCTGGTGATAGGTGTGGCTCTGTTTCTGGCTTATCAGATGCGCGAACTAGGCCCGGCGGGAAGGGTACTAGTCGGTTTTGTGGTCAGCGGCGCGCTTTTGGGCGCCGGCATTTTCTACGAGCGCCGTGAGCGCTATCGCCTGCTGGCGCGCGCGGGGATCGGTGGCGGCTGGGCGCTTGCTTTTTTCACCACGTACGCGATGTATCACGTCGAGCCGGCGCGCATTTTGCAGTCGCAAGCCATCGACCTGGTTCTGCTGCTCGCCGTGGCCGCGGTGATGGTCGCCCACACGCTGCGCTACCGTTCGCAGGTGGTAACCGGCCTGGCGTTTCTGCTGGCCTTCGTCACGGTCACGATCAGTCGCGTCAATGTTTACTCCCTTTCCGCCGGTGCCATTCTGGCGCTCGCGCTCGTCATCATCGTCGGGCTGCGCGGCTGGTTTGAGCTCGAGGTTTTCGGGATCCTCGCGAGCTACGTCAATCACTTCTACTGGCTGCGCCCCATCATCGAACCCATGGGCAGGCATCGTCACACCTTCCCGGAGTTCTACGCGAGCGCGGCCTTGCTGGTTTTCTACTGGCTGGTGTTTCGGATTTCCTACCTGTGGCGCCGCCCGGCGGGCGCCGCACAGGAAAATGTCTCCACGGTCGCCGCGCTACTCAATACCTTTCTGCTCCTGGGGGTGATGAAATATCAATCCGTCCATCCGGAATGGGCCTTCCGATTTCTCCTGTTGCTCGGTGCTGTGGAATTCACGCTCGGGCAACTGCCGTGGGCGCGGCGGCGCCGGGCGGCGTTCGCGATCCTGAGCACCGTAGGCGCCACGCTCCTGGTCGCCGCCCTGCCTTTCCGCTACTCCGGGGCCACGTTGCCGGTCTTGTGGCTGGCGGAAGCGGAAGCGCTCTTTCTCGCGGGCGTCTTCACGCGCGAAATCGTATTCCGCCGGCTCGGCCTCCTGGCGGCGCTGCTGGTGGCTTTCCAGATGGACCGCTTGGCCCTCCGCGAGATATACGACACTCAGTGGAGAGGCTTCCAGGCCGGCGAACTAGTGCGCGGCGTCATCGTTTTTGCGATCGCGGTCCTGACCTTCTATGCCGACGCGCACTGGCTCACGCGGCGACACCGCGCTCTCGGGGAGTCGCGTCTCGAAGCACTGAGTCTGCGCGTGCTCTCCTATGCCGGCGGCGCCACGGCCTTCATCGGCATCTGGTGGCTCGCGCCGGAGGCCTGGGCCGCCGTGGGCTTCGCTGGCTTGGCGCTGGCGCTTGCCGTCCTGGCCTCCCAGGCGACGATTCGCGAATTCCTCTATCAGGCTTATGTGGTGGCGGCGTTGGCGTTTCTTCGTGTGCTTTTTGTGAACCTGGGAGCCGAGGGCATTCACAGGCATCTCGGGATTCGGCTCGTTACGGTGGGGCTCACCGCTGCCATGCTTTATGCAAGTGCGCGCTGGACGGGGCTGGCTCGATCTATCGCGCCGCGAATGATCTCTGCCGCTTACACGTGGGGAGCCTCGTTCCTGATGGCGCTGCTCGCCTGGTACGAACTCGCGCCGGTGGGCGTGGCCGTCGCGTGGACGCTACTGGGCCTCGCGTTGTTTGAGATTGGCCGGGCGCGCAGCCTGTTCTATCTGCGGCTGCAGGCGTATCTTGCCTTCGCCGCGAGCTTCCTTTGCCTTTTCTATGTGAACTTCAATGCCTCCGGCGTCCCCGGTGAACTCAGCCCGCGGTTCTACTCGACCGTGCCGGTTGCGTTGGCCTTCTACTATGCGTACGGTGTGCTGGAAACATCTCGCGAGACTAGGTTTGATCCCGACCGCCGCCGGAAAGTGCCTCAGATTCTGTGCTTCCTCGGTACGTTTGCGGTGGCGGGGCTGGCGCGTTTCGAGCTGGAAGCCGACTGGGTGGTGGCGGCTTGGGCGGCGCTGACCGTCGCGCTGCTAGCGATTGCCTGGCGGTATGGGAAGAGGATCTTCCTTCACCAAGCGTGGCTGTTGGGTTTGGCGGTTTTTCTGCGTGGCGTGCTGCACAATTTCTACGAGCGCAGCTATTTTCCGGCGCCCTTCTGGATGAGCCGCAGCCTCACGGTGGGCGCGTCGGTAGCGCTGCTTTTCGCCGGGCTGTTTTTCGCCTTTCGACTGAACCGCCCCCGCCAGGATGACTCCACGCGGCGCGGCCTGTTGGGGCGAATGGTTGAGGCCTTTGACCACCGTCCTTCGCAAGTTTTCTTTTTTGTTCCGTTCCTCTTGTTGACGATTCTTCTGGCGCTCGAAATGCGCAAGGGCATGGTGACGGTCGCCTGGGGAGTCGAGGCGGTGGTGATTTTCCTTTTCGCGCTTGGGGTGGGCCAGCGGAGCTATCGCCTTTCCGGCCTGGCGCTGTTGCTGCTTTGCGTGGGAAAGATTGTGGTGCTCGACGTTTGGGGCCTGCAACCTCGCGACCGCTACCTGACGTTCATCGTGCTGGGCATCGCGCTGCTGGGCGTATCGTTCCTCTACACGCGCTATCGCGAGGCCATACGGCATTACCTGTAGCAGTCAGCAATCCGCGCTGAGCGTTCAGCTAGAGGGTTAGCTGACTGCTGAGAGCCTGATTCTTATGAAACGCTGGATCGCGCTCGTCTTTGTTGTGATCTCTGGCATCGCGGCGCTCGCGTGGTCGGTGTGGCGTCCGGTCGAGGTCCAAGTCAGCCCCGCGGCGCTGCTCTATTTCATTGGTGACACCGAACGAGAGCTCAGCCGCCTGCCGGTTTCGCTCACGCGCCTCTCCGACCAGGAGGAGATCGACATCGGCAGCCGGCTGGCGCGGTATTATTCCCTCGACAGCTCCCGCAACCTCCCACCCGAACAGGCGCGACAGGCGAAAGTCGTGGCGGACTACCTTAGTCGCGTGGGCGGGAGCGTGGCGGCGCGGGCGCATCGCAAGCTGCCCTACAGGTTCCACTACATCCGCGACATGGACTTTGTGAACGCCTTCGCGCTGCCCGGCGGACACGTTTACATCGGCGCCGGTCTGGTGGCCCTGATGGATACCGAAGACGAGTTGGCGGCCGTGCTCGGCCACGAAATCGAGCACATCGACCACTATCATTGTGCCGAGCGCGTGCAACTCGAAGCACGGTTGCGGAAGATTCCGCTGGGCGAATTGCTGGCCATTCCAGCCACCGTGTTTGAAGCCGGCTATAGCAAGGATCAGGAACTTGAGGCGGACCGCGAGGGCACACGCTTAGCCGTGTGGGCGGGGTATTCTCCGCATGGCGCCATCCGAATGTTCGAGACCTTTGAACGCCTCGATCAGGAATACGTGCGGCGCGCCCGGTCTCCACAGGAAGAGCTGAGTATGCTGGCGGCTCAAACCATCGGGGGCTACTTCCGCTCCCACCCGCCAACTTCCGAGCGCGTCGAGCAGATTCGCAAGCTGATCGCGGACGAGCACTGGCAAGGCTTGACCCGCGAGCGCGATTTGGAGGTCGCTTATATCTTCTGGACCGAGCGCGCGTGGCGGGCTTTTGCAGCCCACCATTACGAGGTGGCGGCCGGGCGCGCGAAACGGTCGCTGGAGCTCGACCCGGACCAGCCGTCGGCTGTGGTCGTGTTGGGCCGTGCGGAGTTTGCGCGGGCGAATTTTCCTGATGCCGCAGCAGCCTTCCGTAAAGCACTGGACAAGCTTTCGGTTGACGAGGAACTGCTTGAGGATTATAGCGACGCGCTGGCGGCCCGGCTCACGCCTGCTGCCTCACTGGAGGAATTCAAGGCCCTGCTTGCCAAGCACCGGGAGTTGAAGCCGTGGCCGTTCGCAAATGTTGAGCTTGCGGGGTTGGCGCTTGTGGCGCGGGGTGAAGGGGCAGCAAGGGCTGTGCTCACAACGGCCGGGGGCAAAAACCTGAGCTTGCCGCCGGAACTGGCTGGCCGCTACGGCTGGTGGTATTATCGCGCCGGCAATTTCGACCGGGGGGTCGAGTTACTGGGGAGTGCGGTCCGGGAACGCCCCGCCGACCCCATCCTGCAAACGTACCTGGGCTGGGCGCTGGTGGAACAGCGCAACCTGGAGGCAGCAATCCAAAGGTTCAACTCGACGTATGATTGGAGCGCTCCTGCGGAGAGAACCCATCGCGCCCGACTATCCACGGAGCGGCGCATAGGTCTCGCCGTCGCGCAGTGGCAGTCGCATCAATTCGATCTCGCATTGGGTGAGTTTGCACGTGCCTCGGTGTCCCAACCGGAGTGGCTCAATCCTCAGTGGGTCAAAGCCGTTTACTCGGCAGGTGTGGCCAAGACTATCGAAGAGTTGAAGGCGGAACAGAAGAAGCGGCGAGCTTCGCAGCCGCGCAATGCAGTCCCTCGGGTTCCAGGTTTCTGAGCTTACGCACAACGACGGAGATCGCTCGCACTCACTGTAACCAAGAGCCGGCAGGAAGCGCGTAACCCACGCCCGCTTTGCTTGACCTCCTGCGTCCGAATACCCTACTATGGGTGCTAGTGTTGCCGCGCGCGCCGTTGGCTCGGAACACCGTGGCGGGGTAGCTCAGTGGTAGAGCGAGGGTCTCATAATCCCTAGGTCGGGCGTTCGATCCGCCCCCCCGCTACCAATTCTTTTCAACAACTTACAGCCAATGCACATCTCCAAATAGGCGAGTCACTGTGTGCTGAGTTAGGGGCTCGCTGATAAAGCCTTCGCCTTGCGGGCGGCCGTTCGGCAGCCCCGGCAGGGGCGCAAGATCGTAGCCCCGGGTCTCCTTCCCGCCCGCCATTAAGATCGGCGGACCTTCGGCCGTGCGCGGACGCAAGCCTGCTTGCCGGCAGGCAGGCCCTGGGATCGATGACCCTCACCCCGGTCGCCGCGGCGACCACCCCTCTGTCGCCTCGGCGACCGGGAGAGGGGACGGGGGTGAGGGAGGGCTCGCTTGCCCATCCCGCTCTGCGGGACCGTCGGCGGCATTCTTTCCCCACTTCGCGGGCTGGCCTCATCAACGAACTTCTGACTCTGGACAGCAGGTTCTCCACTTCAGGATTTCCAGTGGAGCACCTCTGTGGGGGAAGGTGGAAACCGGTGTACACTGTTTGGGAGTTTTGAAGCAGAAAGGGAGATTTTGGTTAGTAGGTGAACGGGGTCGCCGTGGTTTCGAGAGCGTGAGCGAGGGGGGACCTCTGCACGCGCTGGGAATGATTCTCTCATCAGCGTCTCAGCGGCAACTTGAGAGCGAAGCAGCGACGTGGCAACGAGAGCGTCGATAGTGGCGACCACACTGAAGGGCATCCAATTCGCCGTCCTCATGGCCATGGCTTCTCTGTCTCTCTATGGGCAGGGCAACTACGAAATTCAGGTGTACGGATACGACACGGTCCCTGCGGGACGCACCATGATCGAGCTGCATACTAATTTCACGTTTGAAGGCTTCAAGGCAACTAACCAGGGTGTTCTTCCTGATGAGCATCAAATGCACGAGACCATTGAAATTACCCAGGGTTGGAATGATTGGTTTGAAACAGGATTCTATATCTTCACGAGCTATGGCCCCGGCCAGGGCTACAAGTGGGTTGGGGACCACATCCGTCCGCGGGTGCGCGTGCCGAAGAAGTGGCATTGGCCGGTAGGCGTGAGCCTCTCAACGGAATTTGGCTACCAGCGACCCATCTTCTCCGCGGATACCTGGACCTGGGAAATTCGCCCCATCGTCGACAAACAGTGGCGTTCCTGGTACGTGGCCTTCAATCCCGCCCTTGAGCGGTCGTTTCACGGGCCAGGCGTGTCGGAAGGCGTGGGCTTTTCTCCCAACTTCAAGGTCGCTTATTCGGTCACGCGAAAACTCAGTGCGGGTCTTGAATACTACGGGTCGCTGGGACCGGTTACAGGGTTTGACCCCTTCTCCTCACAGCAACAACAGATCATGCCTACGATCGACTATGATTTTGGCCCGAACTGGGAATTCAATCTGGGGGTGGGCGTGGGCGTTACGCGCAGCACCGATCATCTGCTCGTCAAAATGATCATCGGGCGGCGTTTTCATTTCATCACGCCGCGTCTCCCCCGCGTCATAAGACCGAGTCGGGCAGCAGGGGAAGGGTGATTGCGGATTGTAGATTCTCTCGCAAAGCTTCGACGCAGGTGGCTAGATCTTCAAGAAAAGCTTCCTTCGGTACATCCAGAAAAGCACCAAGCAGTAACAGGACAGCACGGCTGCACCCAGCAGGAGCGGTTCGAGGCCGGCACCGAGGAACTGAAAAAAGTGCGGGCCGAGGTGAATGCGGAACGTGCTGAGGATGAACTCCTCCAGGAAATGCGCGATGCAGTAGGCGGCGATGGAATTCATGCCGATGACCACCAGGGGGAAGGCCCACGCCTTGTAGCGCTTGATCTCGATCACCCAACTGAACCCGGCCAGCCACAGGAAACACGCTCCGCCGCTGAACAACGTCCAGCTTGGAGTCCAGATGCGCTTCACGACGGGGCAGATATGGGTGTAGTGAAAGAGGAGGCCGGCAGCGAGTCCGACCGCGCCGGCGACGAGCAACTGCTTCATGGGGGTCTTCGGAGCGGCGGCGCGCAGCCAGCGTCCCGCGATCAGCCCGAGGATCATAGTGCCGAGCGTGGGAATGAAGCTGAGCGTCAGGTATCCGCCCTCGTTATAGACGAACGGCGTTTCGCGCGGGAAGAGGTTCAGGAACCACTGATCGAAGGCGTTCCCCAGGTTGTAGTTTTTATTCCAGTGCGCGGCGAATCCCGTGTAGTTGTGCTGAGCGTGCCACGCGGCGGTCACCCCCACGGATTGCCAGTCGAAATTAGGACCGGCGACGGGATAGAGCGCCCAGGCCAGCCAGTATCCGGTGAGGACGACGCCGAGCGCGGCCCACGCCCAGCGTGGCGGGCGGAAACCGAGCAGGAAGAGGAAGGGATATCCGAACCCGATCTGCGTGAGCGTGTCTTCCATCGTGAAGTAGGTCTGGGTATGGTCCATCGAGCGCAGGAAGATGCCGAGCGCCGCCAGCAGGAACGCTCGCCACAACGCATGCGCCAACAACTTCCAGAACGTGCCGCCTTTCGCCAGGCGGCTGGTAAGGGAATAGGGCAAGGCCACGCCGACCAGAAACGAAAACGAGGGCTGAATCAGGTCGTGGAGCGAGCACCCCGCCCATTCGACATGGGTTTGGTTGTAGGCCAGAACCCGCCAGAACCAGTTTCCCGGGAAAGCCTGGGCGACTCGTGAAAACTGCAGCACTTCGGCCATCATGAGCAACATCACGATTCCGCGATACGCGTCCACCGCAACGTTGCGCGCGACCGGCGCGCGGCTGGGAGTGGATGGTGGCCCGAGCGTGGCAGGCTCCAGAACGGAGCTCAAGTGTCACCTCCCGACCGGCGATCATTGGCAAACGCAGAATTACCCCAGCAGGGCGTCCCCCGAAATCAGGCCCTTCCGGTGAAGAGATCTCGAGTTCGAGCCGCCCAGAGGTTCCATTAAGGTTTGACGGTGATCATAACGACGCCATGCGAAGGCACGGTGGCTGAAAACTGATCAGCAATTGCCCCGAGGTCTTGGTGTGCCCACAGGTCACGCACCTTCAGCGTGCCCTGTAGCCCGAGATCAGCCCAATGAGTGGCAATAGTGGTTGCGGTATCACCCCGGTTGAAAAGCCCCACGGCCACCGTATTGTCCTTGAGCGGCCGCGCTACGACCAGCGTCGATCCCTGCTCGGAGATCTTCTTCACGGGCTTGGCGTCGGGGTCCTGGTCAATAGCGATGACCTCTCGATTCATCAGGATCGACTTCGTCTCATCGCTCATTGTCCGAAGATCGTTACCTGCGAGCAGCGGCGCTGCCAGGAGCGACCACAGGCTCATGTGGGTACGATATTCGTCGTTGGTCATACCGCCGTTACCGACCTCCAGCATGTCCGGATCGTTCCAGTGGCCGGGCCGGGCGTAGGAAGCGATATCGAACTGGCTGAAGCCGATGCTTTCCATGGATTTCCAGTTATCGCTGATGTCTCCGGTAGTCCGCCAGAGGTTTCCGCCCACCTTCGGTCCCCACTTCCAAACCTCGGCGTGTCCGTACTGGCAGAGGCTAAGAACTATCGGCCGGCTGGTTCCGAGCAGTGCATTGCCCATCTTCTGATAGACTGCCTGCATGTCTTCATCCTTGTAAATGCGGCCGGCGCTGCACCAATCGTACTTGAGATAATCGAAACCCCAGGCGGCATAGGTCTTCGCGTCCTGTTCCTCGCGGCCGTAGCTGCCTTCATAATCCGCGCACGTTTTCGGACCGGGTGAGGAGTAAATCCCGATCTTCAACCCCTTGGAGTGGACGTAGTCGGCGAGTGCTTTCATGTCCGGGAATTTCCGATTGGCCGTGGGGTTTCCTTGCGCATCGTGGGGACCCTGCCAGGTATCGTCAATGTTGATGTAGGTGTAGCCCAGATCCTTCATGCCCGTCGCAACCATCGCATCGGCCATGCCCCGCACCGCGGCGTCGTCAACTTTACCGGCGAACCTGTTCCAACTGTTCCAGCCCATCGGGGGAGTGCGCGCGAGGCCGTTATCGGGTACGTCCTGCAGAGCCGGCAGCGGCAGGCGCGGGGGAGGAAGCGCCGCTTCCGGCTTGGTGCGCTCGGCGATCCCCGCCCTCGGCTCGCGGCCAGGAAACTGCACGGTCATCGAGATCTTTTCGCCCTGCATCGCGCCGTCATAGCTAATGTGGTGCTCCTGGTTCTCGAAACGGAGAGTCGTTGCCAGATGCAATTTGCCGTTGCTGAAAGTCCCTTCGCTGATCGGCAACTCGCCAAAGCCCGTCAAGACCTTACCGGTAACTTTCTCGCCGGCCTGTTTGAGGTCGAAGAACGCCTCGTGGTAGTTGCCGTCTCCGGTGGGAAGGCGCAGAACCCAGAATCCTGTGAGGTCCGTTTGCGCGGTAACGGGAACCGCGCTGAGCAACAGTAAGGAAGATGCCAGGAGCAGACGGTAGAGGGTCTGCCGGCTTTCTGGCCGGCGTGAATGCGTCGCGAGTTGCATATTCCCCTCCGTGGCAAGCGATCGTTATTCGGTTTGCCCTGGGCTTGGTCGTGCAGTGGCGGGCCGGCGTTTACACCGGCCCGCGTCCGCGGCTTGCCATTATCTGGGCAGCTTCAATTCCCCGGTGATCTCCAGTTTCGCGCGGGAGCCTCCGAGAGTGTCCCCGGGCTGAGCGCCGCCGGCGAAGACGTTGTATTCACCGGGCGCCACGACGTGTTCCCCTTTGTCGTTCACCAAACTCAGGTCGCGAGCCTTGAGCGTGAAGGTCACGCGGTGGGTTTCTCCCGGCGCAAGGTGCAGCCGCTCGAATCCCCGCAGGGCGCGCGCGGGAGCGCCAGGTGTTGGTGGGAACTCCAGGTAAAGCTCCGCCACTTCATCTCCGGCAATTCCCGAAGTGTTGCGGACGTCAACATCGACGGTGAGGTCATCTCCGGCTTTAAGCTGCGGTGATAAAAGTTTCAGGTTTCTGTACTCAAAAGTCGAATAGCTCAATCCGTAGCCGAATCCATAGAGAGGCTTGCCTTGGAAGTACCGGTAAGTGCGGTTGCGCATCGAGTAATCGTCAAAAGGCGGAAGTTGGTCGAGAGAAGCGTAAAACGTAACGGGCAGGCGTCCAGCAGGATTGTTGATACCCAGCAAGGTTTCGGCAATCGCCGTGCCGCCCTCCTCGCCCGGATACCAAGCCTCGAGGACGGCCGCCGCATGCTCCTGGGCCCAATTCACGCCCAGCGCGCTGCCATTCATCAGAACTACGACCAGAGGCTTGCCGGTGGCGGCCAGCGCTTCCAGCAGTTCCTGCTGCGCACCCGGCAACCCGATTTCTGTGCGGTCGCCGCCGCTGAAGCCCGGGACCTGGATCGGCATCTCTTCGCCTTCCAGGTCTGGTGAGAGTCCCACGAAGGCCACGACTACGTCCGCCTGCTGTGCCGCCTTCACGGCATCATCGCGCAGAGCCTCCGATGGCGGTTGCCAGTTGAGCGTGGCTCCGGCTCCGAAAAGTGGACAGTCGTGCACATATTCAAGCCGGAAGGCATGTGCCTTCGTGTCCTCGAAGCGTGCCTGAAATGTGGTTTGCGGCTCTTTCTCTGGCTTGGCCCACGTCGCGGGGACAGGGAGTGTTGTGTCGAGAACCAGCTTGCCATCAAGATAGATCCGGTAAGCTTCCTTGCCACCGTCTGGATGCCACCCTGGTTTCGGCACGCTAAAGGTATAGTCGCCGGGTGCAGGCGGAGTGAGCGTGCCGGTCCAGCGCACGGCGAAGGCTTTCATGGGCACGCCCTTAGCGGGTGCTGCGGCGTTCCAGTCAAATTGAATCTGCGGGTCTATGCGTGTGAGTACTGGCTTCCCGGAGACGTCCTTGTTGGGGAAGTACTCTGCCTTCAGGCCCTCCGTGCTCGCATCACCGGCGGTATGGAACGCCGTCCGTGGCACAGGGACCGGTAACTCCTTCAGGTAGGGAGCGCCTTGTGAGTAGAGCACCTTCGCTTTACCTTCAGACAGTTTCCGGATTCCATCCAGAGGATAAACCCAATGAGACGGTTCGCCGTTGTAGTTGCCCTCCAGGGCCGCCAAGGACTCCGCGTTGGGGCCGATCACCGCGATCGTTTTGAAGCTCGATTTGAAAGGCAGGATTCCGTCCTGGTTCTTCAACAGAACCATCGACTCACGCGCCGCCTGCAAAGCCAGGTCCCGGTGCTGGGGTGAATCATTCGCGGAGAAGGGAATCCGGTTGAAGGAAACGGCATTGGGCGGGTCGAACATTCCCATTTGGAATCGCGCGATGAAGAGGCGCTTTAAGGAGGTATCGATTTCGCTTTCCTTGATCAAACCCTGCTGCACAGCCTTGGCGAGCGCGACATACTCATTGCCGCAGGTGGTGTCTGTCCCGGCCTGTACGGCCAGGGCGGAACCATGTTCGTTGTCGGGCGTGAATTTGTGCCCCGAAGTGATGTCTTCCACCGCGCCGCAATCGGAGGTTACGTAACCTTGGAACTTCCACGCGTCGCGCAACGTGTCTTGGAGCAGAAACTTGTTTGCGCACGCCGGCACGCCGTCCACGGCGTTATAGGCGCACATGATGGAATCAGCGTGGCCCTCCACAATGGTGGCGCGAAAGGCGGGCAAATAGGTGTCCTCAAGGTCGTGCGGCGAAACCTGCACATTGAACCGGTGCCGGTCCGGGTCCGGCCCGCTGTGCACGGCGTAGTGCTTGGGAGTGGCGATCGTCTTCCGGTACTTGGGATCGTCTCCCTGCAAGCCGGTCACGAAGGCCACGCCCAGCTTCGCGGTGAGAAAGGGATCTTCTCCGTAAGTTTCCTGCCCACGTCCCCACCGCGGATCGCGGAAGATGTTGATATTGGGAGACCAGAAATCAAGGCCAAAGAAGATGCTGTGGTTTCCCTCCCGCTGCGCCTGGTTGTACTTGGCGCGAGCTTCGGTGGCGATCGTCTCGCCCTCGCGGTGGATAAGGTTGTGATTCCAGGTCGCGGCCATGCCGATGGCCTGCGGAAAGACGGTGGCGTACCCTGAACGCGCCACGCCGTGCAGTGCCTCACTCCACCAATCATAGGAGGGAACGCCGAGCCGGGGGATGGCCGGCGCGGTGTGCTGCATTTGACGGACCTTCTCTTCCAACGTCATGCGCGAAACAAGATCCGCGACGCGCTTCTCAATGGGCAGAGAAGTGTCCCTGTACGCGGGGGAAGGCTTCTCCGCCTTTCCCTGGGCAAAAGCTGTCGCCATCAATCCATACGCAAGAATGGATGTAAAGAGCGCGTGAGTAATCCATCGAATCACCGATTTGTATTTCGCCACGTTCATATGATTCCTCCCGGGTTTCTGTGCTTGCACGGGCACGGAGGGACAAAGGTCGAAGGCAGCACCGCGCTTCTGGAACCCACGATGAATTGTCCAGGTCGGATCTGTTTCTGCTACGCAGCTTCTTTTCCCTACGCCTGCCCCTCACTCACTCGCTGCTGATCCCGCCAAAGCCAGTTGCTGATTCCAACGGGATGCCAGCCACGATCGGAGTGAATCGACACTGGCGCGACCATAGTGGCCGAAGTGACCGGGATGCGTCAATGGGAATCCGTGAGCATGCAACAACGGTCGAGTTGTCGCCAGATGATTCTCCGCAGTGTGAGGAGAATTCAGGGGCGAAGACAGGGGTAAGTTGTTGACAGACTTGTTAGCAGAGGTGCTCGAAATGCGGCGACGGCGTCGGAGACCACAGGCCGCGCGCGAGCCGATCCGACCTCTTCAAGGCGGCCCGTTTTTCGCCGATAAAAATTAGACGGAGTTTCTGGATGTCGGACCTTGAGAATCCGGAAGTCTTCCGGACGGTCTTGGAGAGTCTGAAGATGGGCATCTGTGCGGTGGACCGGGACCGCAAGATCGCCTTCTGGAATGATGGCGCGGGAGAAATAACCGGCTTCCTGCGCCAGGAAGTTCTGGGACGTTCTTGCCGTGAAGGCCGTTTAGCTCGAACTTTCACCTCGTGCTTAAGCCTCAAAGATTACGGCACCTGGGGAGAGAGGGAATATCATGAGGGCCCGTTCGCCACAAAACGAAGCCTTCTTAGTGGTGATCCTCGATCGGCTTGAGTTGGAGAAGGGTCTCGTTGGGGTCGAAGGGTCTCAAAACGAGATTCTTCTCGCGCTCGCGGGTGGCGACCACGGCGAGGAGGTAGAGAGCATAGAGCTGACCCTCGTGAATCTTCGCGATGTTCGTTGACGTAGTGGCGACCCGTCGGGTCGCCCGAAAGGGCGACACAACGTCTCGCCCCTACGGCAAGCTGTACACTCGCACGTAGTCAAAATCGGCAGTGAAGCCCGCGCCGGATTGAGAAACCAGTTCGATGCGCCCGAAGGTAGTGAGCCGGTGGGGCCACGTGCCGCCTCGCACCCAGTTAACGCCGTCATTGCTGGTGTAGGCGGTGTACGCTTCCTCGGCGCCCTGCTGGCGTCGCGCGATGCGCGGCCACGTCCAATCGCCCGGCGGCCCGACGACCGTATTCCCACAACGTGGATAACCCGGCCCCACAGGGCCGACTTCCTTGGCAAACTCTGTCTGCCGCGCTTCATTGATGGGGATCGGCACAAGCTTGATGTAGTTGTCGTCGTCGCGGTAGATGATCAGGCCTGCCTGGGAATAATTGAAGCCGCTACCCGAGGGTGGCACGCTCACCGCCACCTTCACTTCGACTACGCAATCACCCGGGGGCGCCGCTTCCGTGAGCACCGACGAGCTCTTGATATCGACGTAGAGGTCTTCCGCCTGCCTGTCCCATTCGAATGCGCTGCCCGTCATGCGGTAGGTGGCGGGGTCGGGCGGGCGCACCCAGGACCACTGGGGGCTGAGCTTGGCCTGGTCGAATTCATCGGAGGCGCTCGCAATCAGGCTGCCCGGCTGATCGTCCTGCTTGAACGTGGGCACATAGCGCTGCGGGTCGCTGGACTTGGCGGTGGGCGACGCTTGCGCAGAACCCGAAGCCCAAAAGCCGCCGCGCACAGTCGGCCAGCCGTTAACCCAGTCGATAGGTTTAGGTAGGGAAGCGTGAAATAGCCAAGAGATCTCCACACGTTGGCCACCCGACGAGCGTCGTACAGGCGAGGCTCACAGAGAGGACCAGGGGAGACGCCGTCCTGGCTGGACGGTTTTCTCGATGACTTCCGCCGCGCTTTTCTCATAGCCAAGTTGCCCATGCTCGGCCAGGTGGCAATAGGCGCAGAGGGTCACCAGGTTATCGAGGGAGTCGTTGCCCTGCTGGCTTCTCTTGAGCTTGTGGTGGATCTGCAGATTCTCCAGCGACCCGCACTTCCGGCACCGCCAGCCGTCCCGCTCCAGCACGCGCTTCATCAAGCGGCGATAAATCTGCTTTCCCAGCTTGATCCGCTTACCCCTTGGCGATTCGAATCAAGAACATAACGGCTTCGTTTCGCATTTTAGGCCTCTGGCGAAGTGCTTCTTTGCTTGCTCATTTGGGCCCGCCTGCTCACGCTACCCCTTTGCGATCCCTATGATTCGTTGGGGAGAGTCAGTTGGGCTTCCTGAAGATCAACCGTTAGCGCGAGTGGCTCACCCATAGTTCGTCTCCAGACGAGAAACTGCTGCACTTTGCGCTCGAATTGCCGCTCGAGGTGGGCTTCATAACGGATCAGCCTGTCCAGATCCTCCGGACGCAGAAGTAGTGGGCAATCTGGAAGTTGCTGGGTTGTCTCGGCGGCGCGCGTCTGTTGAGCCTGTAGCTGCGCCTCGGCGCGGCGGATCCTCATGAGGCGCCAGCGGATGCTAGCCATGTCAGCTACCAGTAAACGTTCAAACTCGCCTTGGGGGCCGAACGCGCCCTGCAAGCCATCTCGGAGACTCGCGAATTCGCTCGAATCTTCGTTCAGTTCCATGAGTCCCGGTGGCAGTTTCTCGGCCAGAATTCCGTGCTTGACGGTGTTGCGGCTGGAATCGGCGATTCCTTCCGCAGTCCGAGGCCCTGTCGATGCCTTCGCGTTGGCTCTATTGGCTTCTGCCATGCGGCTTGTTGTTTTTCTCCTGATCAGCTTCATGATCGTGCCCTCCTGCTTTGACCCCTCGGCCGATCGCCAGAACCGATATCCCGTGCATCGCAGAGAATTCTCGGATGCGTCTTCTTTCGGTCGGCATGTGTCCATATTCGGCCGCAGGGTGACTGATGGAAATTCTCCCGTCCATCCAATCTGGCTTCCTTCCATCGCGTTCTTAGGAATCCGTTAGTCATGAAGCTGGACCAATTGACGACCGCGTTCCAGGACCTGTCATCCTTGCCCGTTCCGGAGCGCCTTCGCGTGGTTGGGTGCTATGTGTGGGCGAGATTTCCCCAAGAACCAGCCAGGCTGCTGGTTGTACTTGGCCCAGCGGCGCCTAGCTTCCCTAAGCTTCAAGCGCTTAGCTTTAAGAATCTGGGCCGATACGTGCTCTTCAAAGTGCCGGATGCCCGCATTGCCCGCGAACCCCAGCTCACGACAGTCGGGGCAGAGGTGGAGTTCGAGGGACGCGTCAGGATCAGGATCGACCTCGAGCAGGCCGCATAAGCGTGCGAGTTCGTGGATTTGCCTCACGACTTCCTCCGTCAGTTCCAGTTGGTATGTCGCCCTTTTGAGGCCAGGGCCCGCGAGGCCGAGATCAGTCAAGATCCGGCCAACCTCGCTCGGCGTAAGCGCGTCATCTCCCCACCCGCGCAGGGCCCCCTTGGCGAGGTCGGTGATAACGCGCAGCCCCGGGTATTCGCGCCATTTTGCCGCGTGAATTCGGCAGGTTGTTCCTTTTTTTGATGCTAGCCTATCGCGCTGGACTATGATACTGCCTAGATATTCGTGAACATAGAAAAATAGTGCCGAGATTACAGCCTTGTGAGGCCGTGGGTATCGCTCCGGGGCCGGACGAGCGCATGCCCGTCCGGATCTGATGATCTGTTCGCAGAATGCCCGGTCGGCTGCGAGGGGAGCAGTAAGCGCTCGGAGCAGCTCCCGCGCCGCGGCTGAGCGGCCCCGGGAGACTTCAGTGGTCGCGGGTTCTAGCTTTCGAATGCAATCGAATCGGAATTGCAGCAATTGGTTTCGCAGCCCCCTTGCCGTAAGGGCTGCACTACTCGCGTCCATGTCTCCGGGGGCTCCGTCCGCCCAAGGGAGATTGATCACGATGGCGTTGGTCAACAAATATGAATCATCCGGCAGACGTGGCGTCGCCAGTATGGTCGGGCCATAGAGTGACGTCGCTCCACGCGATCCCAGAGCAACAACTCCCGCACGGGCGGATTGGGCGAGGAGCTCCAGTGTCCTTGAACGGCTCGAGGAGCCCGAGAGTATCAACGT